>CADAFY010000020.1 GCA_902787255.1 uncultured Bacteroidia bacterium | reverse complement strand
CATTCATTTTCTTTTCTTTGCGCTTTCCTCCTGCTGCTGACGGCCGTTTCTTGCGGTCCGAAGAAACAACGGAAGGATACGGTCGTTCCCGTAGCGGTGATGGAGGTAAAAGATATGCAAAGTTCTTTTCGGCGCGGGTATATCGGTACGGTCGTGTCCAAGCATACGACCGTGCTCGTTTCGCCCTACGGGGGGACCGTCGTTAAATTACCCTTTCGTCGTGGTCAGAAGATTAAGGACGGGGATTTGGTGGCGGAAATCGATTCTCCGACCGCCAACAATATGAAGAAAACGGCGGATGCCACCCTTTCCCAAGCAAGAGACGGCTATCAGCGGGCCGAGAAAGTGTATCAGGCCGGAGGAATGTCGGAGATTCAGTGGAAAGACGTTTCCACCAAACTCGTCCAGGCCGAAGCGACGGCTGAAATGGCCGACAATATGGTCAAAGAATGTCACGTCACCGCCCCTTGGGATGCCGCTGTCAGCGAGTTGTATGTCGCGGTGGGGGATGAAGTCAAGCCGATGGCCCGCCTGGCGATGCTCATTGACGAGAATCACCTGGAAGTCTCCATCGGCGTACCGGAAAATGAGTTCGCCCGCATCAGCGAGGGAATGAAAGGGACGGTGGTCATTCCGGCTTTGGATTATCTTTCCGTTGAAGCCGAGGTGGAAGAAATCGGCGTCCTGGCCTCGATGGTCAGTCATTCCTACAATGTGCGTCTCGTATTCAAGCAGCAGCCCAAGGGACTGAAAGCCGGTATGGCGTGCAAGGTCAGTCTGGAAACCGACCGGAAGAGCCGGGTCATTGTGCCCGCCTCTGTCGTGAAGGTGGATGACAACGGCCGTTACATCTGGGTGGTCAATGCCGACAACCGCGTGGAAAAACGCTCCGTATCCGCCGGTAATTTTGCCGGGACGGGCGTCGCCATCGAGAGTGGTGTCGAGCCGGGGGACCGTATCATTGTAGAAGGCAGCCAGAAAGTATCAACCGGAATGAAAGTGATTCCGGAAGTGGTGGAAGAAGCCCTATGAGAAAGCCCGGTAATTTCTTTCAGGGAGTCATAGAAGGCTCCAAAGCCGTCTATCTGGTGGTGGCGGGCTTGATTGTGGTCGGCCTGCTGGGTATCTGGAAGATGAACAAGGCGGAGTTTCCCACCGTTCCCATCAAGCAGGGACTGGTGGCGGCCGTCTATCCCGGCGCTTCCGCCGAACGGGTGGAAGAGACTTTGACCAAGCCTTTGGAGGAGGTCTTGATGGCCTGCCCGGAGGTGGATCGCAAGTCCTTGCATTCGGTGTCCAAGGACGGTATCTGCTACATTTATGTGACATTGGATGTCCCTTCCGATCATATACGCCAGACCTGGGCGGATATCCGCTTCAAGTTCCAGACGCGTAAGTTGACCTTGCCGCTCAATGTGCTGGCCATCGTCGTCATCGATGACTTTTCCAATGTTTCCTCTATTCTCGTCTCATTGGAGTCTGAGGACAAGGGTTGGAGCGAGATGGAGGAGTATGCCCGAGACCTCAAGGAACGCCTGCAGGCCCTTCCCGATGTGGCCAAGGTCCAGATTATGGGCTCCCAAAGCGAGGAAATTGCGGTGACCGCCGATATGGACAGGCTCGCTGCCTACGGCATCAGCCCCCTGGCCATCAACCTGACCTATACGGCCGAAGGCCTCCAGTTGCCCAGCGGTTCGTTTGCCGGAGAATATGCGGATTCCCGGATTTATATCGATGAGCCGGTTTCTTCAGAAGAGGAGGTCTCCAAGAAAATTGTGATGAACGAGCCCGCCGGCGGCGTTGTCCGCATCGAAGATGTGGCGGAGGTCGAGCGGCGTATCCAGAAGAAATCCACGGCCATCCAGTTCAATGGAAACAACACCTTGCTGATGGGAATATCGATGCGCGAAAATCGCGATATCGTGGCTTTCGGGGCGGATGTGGATAAGATACTCAAACAATTCGAGTCGGAGTTGCCGGCCAGCGTTTCGCTGACGCGCGTTACCGACCAGCCGCGCGTAGTCCGTACTTCCGTGCTCAACTTCCTGCGCGACCTCTTTATCTCCATTCTGGTGGTCATCTTCGTGATGCTCCTGCTCTTCCCCTTCAAGAGCGCGGCGGTGGCTTCTTCGGGTGTGCCTGTCTGTACGGCCGTCGCTCTGGCGGTGATGTTCCTGATCGGAATGCCCCTGAATACGGTGACCCTGGCCGCCCTCAAAACTGGCGATGGGAATGACCCGGACGGAAGCGGCCATTGCCAGCGCCAAGGAATTGGTGATGCCGATGCTGATGGCCACCTTGTCCATCAGTCTGATGACCTTCCCTATGCTCTTCATCATCAATGGCAACATCAAGGATGTGTTCTTTGCCTTCCCTTGGGTGATGGCCATTACCCTGATGATATCGCTGGCTTATGCCCTTACGGTCATTCCTTCGCTGGAAGTCCGCTTTATCGAGGGGCTCAACACCGAAGCGCCTACGGGCTTTGCCAAGGTGCAGGCAACTTTCTTCAACGCCCTGCAGAATGTCTACGACAAAGCGGAGCGGGTGTGTTTCCGTCATCCCTATTGGACGCTGGGCAGCGGAATTGCCTTGGTGGCGGCGGGCATCGGAATGTTTTTCCTGCTCAATATCCAGATGCTTCCCAAGGCTTCCCGTGACCTGTTTGTGATGGAGATGAATTTGGAAGAGGGGTGTAATCTCGAAGCGACCCAGCGGAATGTGGACAGTCTTTCGAAATGGATTATGGCAGACAAACGCGTGCGGAATGTCACGGCCTTCGTCGGCAGCAGCGCGCCCCGTTTCCACGAGACCTACGCGCCGGCGCTGCCCGCTCCCAATTTTGCCCAATTGATTGTCAATACCGTCAGTGAAGGGGCCACCCAGGAGATGGTTCCCGAGTATGAAGAAAAGTATGAATTTATCTTCCCGAATGCGCTGATTCGTATCAAGGAAATGGATTACCAGGGTGTGCCCGCTCCCGTGGAGATGCGGGTCCTCGGCAAGGACCGTGACCTGATGATTCCCGTGGCGGACAGCATCGCTGCCTTTATGCGGGCGCAGAACGACATTATGAAATGGGTGCACAGCGATTATTCCACCATCCCGTCCGTGGACATTACCCTGGACAAGGATGAAGCGTCCCGTCTGGGCATCAATCCCGCGATGGTCGCGATGGCCCTCGGTCAGGAGTTTTCTTCGACCAAACTGATCAATTCCAACACGGGCGGCCTTCCGGTGGCTTTGTACGGGAAAGAGAACACGGACAGTTCGACCTATGATGTGATTCGCAACAAATACATCCGTGCCAATATGCCCAACCTGCGCGTTCCTTTGCGGCAGGTGGCGACCGTTTCGCCCGGACTAGTGCCTGCGCAATTGGTCCGTCATTCCGGTACGGACAATGCCATTACCGTGCAGGCCGATATGAAGGCGGGCAAATCCCATCCTGTGGCGGTCCGGCGCATCAAGAAGTATCTG
The DNA here is from genome assembly GCA_902787255.1 of uncultured Bacteroidia bacterium. Classification (GTDB taxonomy): domain Bacteria; phylum Bacteroidota; class Bacteroidia; order Bacteroidales; family UBA932; genus Cryptobacteroides. The sequence continues at coordinate 12,582 of CADAFY010000020.1, read as the reverse complement.
GAGAACCTGAACCTTCCGGAAGGCGTGCGCATCAAGGCCGGCGGTCTGACCGAAGTGAACGAGGTGCTGATTCCTGCGATGGGCTTGTCCTTTGTCGGAGCACTGGTGGTGATGTTCATCTTCTTGCTTATTAACTTCAAGAAAATCAACATTCCCGTGCTGACGATGTCCCTGTCTTCCCTCTGTCTTTTCGGCAGTTTCCTAGGGCTCTATATTTTCCACCTGGATATGGGTATGACGGTGTTGCTGGGTGTGATTTCCCTGGTCGGCATCATTGTGCGCAACGGCATCATTATGTTCGAGTACGCGGAAGAATTGCACTTCAAGGAGGGCTACTCCTATAAGGAAGCCGCGATGCTCGCCGGTTCCCGCCGTATGCGTCCCATCTTCTTGACTTCCTGCACCACCGGTTTGGGCGTGCTTCCGATGATTATCAGTGCGGATGCCCTTTGGATGCCGATGGGCGTGGTGATTCTTTTCGGCGTGGCCATTACCCTGCCTTTCACGGTGCTCATTATGCCTGTTTCCTACTGGAGATTATTTGCGAAAAAAGATGAAATCAAATAAATTTATATTGGCTTTGTTGTTGCTGCTGCCGCCGGGCTTGTCCGCGCAGTCGCTGCACGATTTTACTTTGGATGAATGCAAGGAAATCGCGCTGCAGAACAGCAACGAATTGCGCAAGGCATCCCTGGACCAAAAAGCGGCCAAGGCGATGACAGCTGAGGTTGCCGCCCATTTCTTCCCGACGGCTTCCATCAATGGATTTGCCTTCCACGCGTTCAATCCGCTGATTTCCCTGAACGCGCTGAATATCTTCGGCAACAACGATGTGGGTGTTGTCATTCAGAATGTGTGGCAGCAGATTGCCGATGAGAATGGCGGAAAGGCTTCTCTGGATATCTTGCAGTATGGTCAGCATTACGGCATTATGGCGGTGCAGCCCATCTTTGCGGGCGGTCGTATCGTCAATGGCTACCAATACTCCAAACTCGGGGTGGAAGCGTCGAAATTGCAGGCGGAAATGACTGAGCAGCAAGTGCTGGAAGAAACAGAGCGCAATTATTTCGGCCTGATTGCCTTGATGGAGAAGGAGAAGTATGTCAATGCGATGCAGGAATTGCTCGACAGTCTGGATAAGGTGGCGAATGTCGCATTCCAAGAGGGCGTTATCGTCAAGTCTGACTTCCTGATGCTGCAGAACAAGAAAATGGAACTGAGCAACGGGCGGGCCAAACTGACGGCCGGTATGCGCCTGATGAAGATGAATCTGTTGAGTACGATGGGGTATAAGTACCGGGTGATGGACTTGGACAGTTATACCTTCGCTTCGCCCGGAATGGACGGAATCCCTTCGCCCGAAGAGGTCTATGTCGATGAGAACCGGGTGGTCGAGAGCCTGGCCGAGACGCGTCTGCTGGACATTCAGGTCAAAGCCAAGCGCTTTGAAAAGAAATTGACCTTGGGCAGTACCCTCCCGCAAATCGGGTTGGGAGTGAATTACGGCTTCAACCGCTTTTTCCAGAATACACCCGGTCGATGGAACGGAATGGTCTTCGTGGCCTTCTCGATTCCGCTGACCGACTGGGCGGCCAATTCCTACAAGATGCAGCGCCAGCAGTACGACATCGACAAAGCGGAATATGACAAAGAACATTACCACGAGATGTTGCTGCTGCGCCAGCGCAAATTCTATCTGGAGCTGACCAGCGCGTGGGATGCCCTGACGCTGGCCCGCAGCCAGCGGGAATACGGTCAGTACCTGTACGACCAGGCCCAAGTCAGTTTCAAGTCTGGCTACAGTACGACGACGGACCTTCTGCAAGCGTACGGTAACCTGACGGAACAAGTGGAAAGGGAGACCGTGGCGCTGGGGGATTACCTGACCGCCCTGCAAGTGTACCGCAGCCATCTGCCTAAAGAGTAACGCGTATGATGATAGAGAAGTATTTTTGTGTGGCCGGCCATTTGTTCGGCGCGCGTTGCCCGGATTGGGTGCTCTCCTCCTATGAGCCGTTTGAGGTGCCGAAAGGGGAGTGCTTGTTTTTTCTCGAAGTGATGCCGGAAGACAACCTGCCCGTCGAACTTTCCCCTTATGCCCAGATTACCCGCTGCAATGAGGAACCGCCCTATCTGTGGTTGTATGAGAATAAAGTCAACCCTGCTTTGGACGAAGTTCTTTTCGGCTTTTCCCTGCAGGAAGGGGAGCCAGCCGCTTTGCTGGAGATTCCCGCTGACCCTTCTGACGGCCTGTGCCGGCTCAAGGTGCGCCGCCGCACGACCCGCAGCGAAGTGGACTGCTGTATCAACAATGCGATGATGCTCCTTTTTACCCGTTATACCACGCTTAAGGAAACCCTGATGATTCATTCTTCCGTCACGGTCTTTGAGGGGAAGGGCTATGCTTTCCTGGGCAAGAGCGGGACGGGCAAGAGTACGCACAGTTCTCTCTGGCTCAAATATATTGAGGGTACCTGGCTGCTCAATGACGACAATCCTGCCATTCGTCTGGAACCCGATGGCACGCCCTACATTTATGGCACGCCCTGGAGCGGCAAGACGCCTTGTTACAAGAACGAGCGCGTCCCGCTGGGCGCCATTGTCCGTCTGGAGCAGGCTCCCTACAATAAAATTACGCGTTTGACGGGGTTGGACGCTTTTACGGCCTTTCTGCCTTCTTGTTCCAGTCTCAAATGGAAGCGGCAGTTGGAAGATGCCTTGTGCCGGACGGTGGAGACAGTCGTCGGCAAGGTGGGCGTGTGGCATTTGGAATGCCTGCCCGATGAGGCGGCGGCCCGTCTGAGCAACGGCTCCATTACAAAGTAACGACACTGGATTGAAAAAATACTTTTCATATTTTTTTCGTTCGGTGGCGCCCTATCGCTGGTCGTTGATAGGGTCTGTTTTATGCAGCGCTGTCCTGGCGGGGTGTTCCTTCTTCTTCATCTGGCTGTCCAAGTCCCTCATTGATACGGCGACCGGGCACGCCCAAGGAAGTCTGGTCATACTGGGAGCCGCCTTTGCGGGAGTCATCCTGATTCGTATCGGGACGCGTTCGCTCCGCAGTTGGCTGCTGGCCCATTGTTCCCTCAAGATGAAAAATGCGATGCGTCAGCGCCTGTTTGATTCGATTCTGCAGATGACTGCAACCGCGCGGGGGAAGATGCACTCCGGAGATATTGTCAACCGCTTGGAGGGAGATGTGGGAACGGCGTCTTCCGCCTTCTCCGGTACCTTGCCCAATCTCGTCGGAACCGTTTTTCAATTGGGTGTAGCCCTTGTCTATTTGCTCATCCTGGACGCCCGACTGGCCTGGTTGATGATTGTGATTGTCCCCTCCGGCCTGTTTGCAGCACGCTATGTGATGCACAAACTGCGTACGATGACCAGCGATATCCGGAAAAATGACAGTCTCGTTCAGTCCCACATTCAGGAAAGCGTACAGCACCAGAGTCTCATCAAGACGATGGAGTATGACAACCAAAGCAGTTCCGGTTTGACTGAACTCCAGAGCAACTTATATCAGAAAACGATGCGCCGCACGGCTTTCAGCATCGCGGCCAATGTGATTTCTTCCCTTTGTTTTTCCGGCAGTTACGCCCTCGCTTTTTTGTGGAGCGTGCACGGCATCGCCGCCGGGACGATTACCTACGGTTTGATGACGGCGTTCCTGCAACTCGTCAATCAGATTCAGCGTCCGCTGGCGGAAATGGGGGACCAACTTCCTACGCTCTTCCACTGTACCGCGTCTATCGACCGTCTGCTGGAATTGGAACAGATGGAAAAAGAAGAACTCTGCGACCCCGTGTTGCTGAACGGGACCTGCGGAATCAAGGTGGAAGATCTGTCTTTCCGGTACGAGCCCGAAGAAAAAGCGGTTTTCGAACATTTCAACCACGATTTCAAGCCGGGGAGCAAGACCGCGCTCATTGGTACGACGGGTGTCGGCAAGACAACGCTCATCAAGTTGATATTGGCGCTGCTGAAGCCTGAGGCTGGCTCTATTCGCTTCTACAGCGACCTATCCGCTCCTGTGACGGCTTCGCCTGCTACTCGCTGCAACCTCGTCTATGTGCCGCAAGGCAACAGCCTGCTCAGCGGTACGGTGCGGGGAAACTTGCTGATGGGCGACCCCGATGCGGATGAAGAGCGGATGAAAGAAGCCCTCTATACCGCCGCGGCAGATTTCGTGCTTGACAATCCGCTTGGTCTGGACAGCGAGTGTACGGAGCAAGGCGGCGGCCTGAGCGAAGGCCAGGCCCAGCGCATCGCCATCGCTCGCGGCCTGTTGCGTCCGGGCAGCATTTTCCTTTTGGATGAGTTTTCCTCCGCCCTCGATCCCGAGACGGAGAAACTGCTGCTGGAGCGCCTGAGTACCCGCCGGCCGGACGCGACCATTATCTTTATTACCCATCGCGAGCAAATCGCGCAATATTGTGATTCCGTTTTAAAATTATAGCGTTATGAAACTCAAATCCGGATTTGTCCTTCGGGAAGTATGCAACCAGAAAATTGTGGCTGCAGAAGGCCTGCAAAACATCAATTTCAACAAACTTCTGGCTCTTAATGTTTCAGCCGCTTTTCTATGGGAAGAGGTGGAAGGTAAGGAGTTTACCGTTGAGGATTTGGCGGACGCCCTTGTCCGCGAGTACGGCATTGACAAGGAATTGGCCCTGAAAGATTCCCAAAATTTGTTGGACAGCTGGCGGGCCGCCGGTGTCCTGGACGAGTAATCATTCCCGATGAGACTCTACGAAGAGCAGTTTCTCTGGCTCTTGCGGGCCGGTCTGTGGGGAAAGGAGGAAAGTCCCTTCCCGATGATCGCTCCTTGCTACATTGACTGGTCTTCGCTCTTGTCCCTGGCCAAACGCCAGACGACCTTGTTGCTGGTGCAAGACGGCTTGGAACTGTTGCTGGAAGGGCAGAAGGCCCGCGGCGAAGAACGCGTGGCGGTTCCGCCTCGTGCGCTGCTAAAGGTGCAGAATATGCGTATGCAGACGCAGAAAGTTCACAACGACCTCAATCAGTTGATTCTTGAACTTGACGGTCTGCTGCGTTCCGTGGGCATTCTTCCGCTTCTGCTCAAAGGAGAGTCGATGGCTTCGCTCTACCTGTGTCCGGAGAGCCGCAATTGCGGAGATATCGACCTTTTTGTATTTCCTGAGGATTATACCCGTGCCGCCCGACTGCTTGCGACCTGTTTGGAACAGATAGAAATGGCGACGGAGAAGCACGGAACTTTCCGTCGGGGACGCTACAATGTGGAATTGCATTTCTGCCCCTTGGTGCTTCAGCGTCCCTGGCTTCGCCATTATTTCGACCTCTATACCCGGGAGAAACTCTCCGATGTACACGAAAAGGTCTCCCTGCCTTTTGCCGAAGGAAAAGTTCTGGTCCCGCCGGTCACCTATAACGCCATTTTTCTGCTGGCTCACATTTACCATCATTTTATTGAAGGCGGCATAGGCCTGCGGCAGATTTGTGACTGGACACTCTTTCTCGACCGTAACTTCGAGCGCCTGGACGTGGACGAACTGGCAACGAAACTGGAGCAGTTCGGCCTGATGAATGCTTGGAAAGTCTTCGTCAGCCTGGCTGTCGGTTTCCTGGGTCTCAAGCGCGACCGAGCGCCTTTCTACGACGCCGACGAGCATTATGCCCGCAAGGCAGAAGAAATCCTGGCCATTATATTAAAGGAAGGCAATTTCGGCCGCTACGGTAAGGGCGAACTGGCCAAAAAGAAAGACGACAGTTACTCTACCAAGAAAAGCAAATCCTTCAAACTCGGCCTCCAACGACTGAAGTGCCGTATTCCCATTTTCCCGCTGGATACCCTGCTTTTCTTCCCGAAATGGGCGTCTGAAAGTCTTTTCCGTCTCTTTAAAAAGCGCTGAAGCCTAGCCGCCGGCAGCAGCCCTCCCGAGCCGCTTCGGCCGTCAATGGCAGCCCGTGCTAGCGTTTGAGGTTGAGCAATTGCTCGACCACTTTTTCGGAGAGAACTTTGTTGTTCAACGTATTTTCCAACTGTTTCACGCGATGGGTGTCCGTGCCGAAGGTGTAGTACATCCCGTGTTCCAACAGCCACTGCGCTTTTGACTGCTCCATTCCCCCGTAAGCCCCGAGCAGGGAGGGGAGATTGAGTTGCAGGAGTATTCCTTTGAAATAAAGGTCTTTGTAGTCGCTTTCTCGCATATACACATAGCGCTCGGGATGGGCGAGGATGGGACGATAGCCTTTCTGCTTGATGCGCTCCAGAATCTCGTCCATATTCAGCGGGGGAAAGACCGTGCTCGTTTCGACCAAGACCGTCTCGTTCTCATAGGTGGTCAGCAGCGGGGTGCTTTCCAGACGCTCGGAAAAGAGATTGTCCATCATATATTCGGCACCCAGATGAAGTGTAACCTGTTGCTTGCCGGGCTCGGCTTCTGCCGCATACGCCTCGCAGACTTGCTGAAAGCGCACTTTCAAATCCTCTTCCCGGTTGGGCATATCCTCCATAATGTGAGGAGTCAGCCACTGGTGCTGCAGTCCGGCACCTTCCATCAGGTGCAGGCAGGCGAGGGTGTCTTCCAAAGTCTTGATGCCATCATCCACGCCCCAAAGCAGGTGGCTGTGGCAATCGGTACCGCCTTCCAGAAGGCCGCAGTCAATCAGACGATATTTTTTAGAGAAAGGCCACATAATTTACTCTTGGTGGTATTTTGTCATTCCGTATTTCCCGTACAGGTGGTAGCCGTAACCGCCGTAGAGTTTGTTCGTGTAATCAATGCCGTTGAGGACCAACGCCATGTGCGGATATTTTTCGTTGCGGTACAGACTCTCGATAAGGGGCAGGTCCTGTTTGTCGAACATACCGGCGCGGATGGCGAAAATCGTGATGTCCGCTTTGCGGGCGATGATGGCCGTGTCCGCAACGATGTCGATGGGCGGACAGTCGAGGAACACATAATCGTAGCGCTCTTTCACGAAGTCGATCATCTGTTCATACTGTTCCGTCAGCAGCAATTCTGCGGGGTTGGGCGGCAGGATGCCCGCCGGAATCATATCCAGCCGTTCTCCTATCGGAACAATCAGTTGCTGGATATCGTTGTCTTTCCCGGAAAGCCAGGTAGATACACCGGACTGGCTCTTGTGCAGGGCCTGGGACAGGCTTCCCTTGCGCAGGTCCAAGTCAATCAGCAGGGTGCGTGCCCCTTTGATCGCCATACTTTGGGCCACATTCATGACGGAGAAAGTCTTGCCGGACCCTGGCGTAAAGGAGGTAAAGAGGAATACCTTGTTGTCCCGTCCCGCCATCAGGTCGATATTGGTACGCAACACGCGGTAAGCCTCGTTCATCGAGTCGCGGCTGTCGGCCTTGACGATAATCTGCCGTTCCATCTCTCCTTTCCCTTTCTTCATCAAGGGAATTTCCGCCAGGAATGGAATGGTCATTCCTTCCAGATCTTCTTTCCGCCGCACTTTGTTATCCAAGCTCCGTTTGAGGGTGATGATGCCGACGGGAATCGCCAGTCCCATAATAATGGCAATCAGCAGAACAAGATGGGAACGGGAAGAAGGGCCCTGACCGGTCGGTGTCTGGATGATGCGGGTATTGGCGACATTGACCATAGAGGCCAGTTCATTCTCTTCGCGTTTTTGCAGCAGATAGACATAGAGCGACTCCTTGACTTTCTGTTGACGCTGGATGCCGATGAGTTGCAATTCCTCACCCGTGTTGCTGGAAATGCGTTTCAGCAGGCGGTCTTCCTGGGACTTGATTTTGTCCGCCTGGATGCTCAAAGAACTGACCAGGTTGTCCAAGGAACGGATGATGGCGCTGCGCATAGATTCAAGCGTCATATTCATATCTGCGATGAGCGGGTTGGTCGTGCTGCTGTTGGCCAGCAGGATGTCACGGTTGAGCATAATTTTGTTGTATTCCAGAATCTGGTTCTCAGCCGCTGTGTTTTTCAAGCCGGTGTTGGCGGGAATCAAGGCGGACGCATTGGCGGGATCCGTCAGATATTCACGAAGGAAACGGGTGATGCTCAACTGGTTGTTTACTTCAAAATTCTTTTCGGCCAATTCGCCCACTTGGGTGATATAAAGCTGGGCCTCGCTGCGAATGTCCGAAATTTTATGCTCTTCCTTGAAGTCTTTGAGGACGGTTTCTATATCGCCGAGTTCCTGCTCGATGACGACCAGCCGGTCATCGATGAAACGGGTGGTGTTGTTGGCGGTCTTGTTGGCGTTCTCAATCCATTGGTTGTTGTAAGAGTCAATCAGCGTGGTCAAAATGTCTTCCGCTTTCTTGGCATAGAAATGACTGGTGCGGAGGACGACCACTGAATTTTGTTTATTGGCGACATTGACGGAAAGTGCGCTGTTGTAAGCCTTGGCGCGGCTCTTGGTGTTCGCCCAACTGACCAGAATGTCGTTCTTCCAGTGCTTAAAGCCCCCGGCGGGGTAGAAAATGAGGCTTCCTACTTCGGTGCGAAGGGTATCGGAGAAGGTGCCGCTGACGGCCGGACACTTGCATTTTTTGCCGTTGATGGTGAACTTATCCAAGGTGAAGCGGTCCGCCCCGGCTTTTTTGACAACGAAGGAGAAACTGCCGTGAACATCGCTTTCCACGATGCTCATCTGAAACGGCTTGTTTTCATCCAATGGAACTTGACGCAGAATTTGGATCTCGGAGTAGGAGGTCTCCAGTCCCAGTTTGCTGACCACCATTTCCATCAGGTCGGGCGTGGCAAGGGCTTCCACTTCATTGTACACATTCACGCCGGAGGTGAAGGTGTTTCTTCTGTAAAGGGTGTTGCTGAAGGAGGTGATGTCCTTGAGGGCGGAACTCTGTCCGTTTTCATCTACGATGATTTTTTTTTTTTTTTTATAGACGGCCGGTTTCCGGTAGATGTACAGGCCCGCCAGCAAGAGACAAACCGCCACGGAGGCCAGGCACCACCATTTGAAGTTCCAGATGCTCTGCCACAGTTCGGCCAGGCTTATTTTTCCGGATTCTATGCCGCTTTCGGGGTATTTGTAATTCTCTTTTTCCATAAGGCTATCGGATGACATTGACGAGCAGTGTGGCGATGGTGGCCAGGAAGGAACCGATGCTGATCCACAGGCTCACGCTTTTGACATTATTTTCATTGATGGTGGACTGGCCGGCCCTGACATTGTTGGGCTCGACATAGACCACATCGTTCTGTTTGAGGTAGTAGGCGGGCGATTTGAACAGTTCCACGCTGCGCAGGTCCATCTGGTAGATGTTGCGCTTGCCGTCCTGTTCCCGAATCACGAACACGCGGTCGCGGCGGCCGAAGATGGTCAGGTCTTTTGCCATTCCCAGCGCGTCGAGCACGGTCAGTTTGTCGCCGTCGAAGGTGTAGGTACCGGGATTCATCACTTCGCCGAGTACCGCCACTTTGAAATTGAGAAATTGGACGGTCACCACGGGGTCTTTGATGTAGTTGCCGTCAATGATTTTTCCCTTGATGAGGTCGGCCGTTTCTTTGCGGGAGAGTCCTCCCACTTCGATGGTCCCGAGAATGGGAAAATCAATCGTCCCTTCCTCGCTGACGACATAACCGAGCAGGCGCTGGCTGAGTCCCGTTTCGGAAAACTCGCTGCCGGCCTGGTAACTGACGACGGGGAGGTTGAACAAAGTGGACAATTCCGGGTTGCGGCAGGACACCACGATGGAAATCATATCGCGGGGCTGGATCCGGATGGACGAGAAGTTGTCGATGACGCTTTCTTCTCCGGGCTTGACATCCTGGATGTAATTGATTTTCTCGTAGGTCCGGCACGCGGTCAGACTGATGCAGGCGAGCGTGAACAGCAGGAAGAATTTTTTCATAGGCTGAAATTGTGATAGTGAGGACCGAAACGCCGGAATGCGGCCTCGTCAAGACTGTTCCGGTCCTCAGGATGAGCGATGGAAATCAAGAGTTTTGCCCTCTCTTGCAGGGATTTTCCCGTCAAATCGACGGCGCCCCATTCGGTGACTACCCAGTGGGCGTCCGCGCGCGGCGTGACGACCCCTGCTCCTTCCGTGAGGGTGGGGACGATTTTATTTTTTCCCTTGTTGGTGCGGGAAGCGAAAGCTGTAATGGATTTGCCGCCCTCCGACATAAAGGCGCCTTTGACAAAGTCGAGTTGTCCGCCCGTACCGGAGAAAATGCGCGTGCCGATAGAGTCGGCGCAAATCTGGCCCGTCAAATCCACTTCCGTGGCGGAGTTGATGGCCGTCACCTTCGTGTTGCGGGAGATGATGTACGGGTCGTTGGTATAGGCGATATCCCTCATCAGGACGCTGTCGTTGTGGTCGAGGAAGGAATATACTTCGTCGGAGCCCAGCAGGAAGGAGGCGACCACCTTGCCGTTGTCAATTTCCTTCCGGCGGCCGTTGATGACGCCATTTTTGATGAGGGCGAGCAGGCCGTCGGCAAACATTTCGGTATGCAGGCCGAGGTCTTTGTGGCCGGAGAGTTGGGCGGCCAAAGCGTTGGGCAGGGCGCCGATGCCCATCTGCAGGCAGGCTCCGTCTTCTACCAGTTCGGCGCAGTTGTGCCCGATGGCCTTTTCCAATTCGGACGGCTCTTTGTAAACGGCGGTCACGAGGGGCGTGTCGTCCCGCACGAAACAGGTGAACTTGCTGACGGGAATGAGGTCGCCGTAGGCGTATGGTACATTTTTGTTGACCACCCCGATGACGATTTCAGCCGAGTCGATGGCCGCGACGGAGCAGTCTACGGAGGTGCCCAGCGACACCATCCCGTTTTCATCGGGGAAGGATACTTGGACCAGGGCGGCGTGCAGTTTGATGTGGCCGCGGCGATAGAGTTTGGGCGTATCGCACAAATGAACGGGCAGGTAGTCGGCGTAGCCGGCATTGACATTGGCCCGGACATTGGGTCCGACGAAAAAGCCTTGCTCGAAGAAAATACCTTCGTAGCGGGGCTCGCTGTAGGGAGCGGGCCCTTCCGTATGGAAATGGTGGAAGTGCAAATCCTCTATTTCGCCCCTGTCGGCTCTTCGGCAGAGCGCCTCAATCAAAACGTGCGGCACGCTGGCGACGCTGCTCAAATGGATGTGGCTGTGGGAGCGAATCCGGCTGACCGCTTCATCGGCAGAGACATAGCAAAGTTCTTTCATTTTCTCACAAGTCAAAATATCTTTCAAAGGTAAGCATATTTTTTGTATTTTTGTGCCTGTTATGCATACGAAAGAAGAAAATCTGGCACTTTTTGCCCAAGTCCTCGATATAATGGACTATTTGCGTGCGCGTTGCGCTTGGAACGGGGCGCAGACTTTCGAGTCGCTCCGGACGCAGTCGCTGGAAGAAATGTACGAGTTGAGCGATGCCGTGCTCAAGGGCTCGACGGACAATATCCGCAAGGAATTGGGCGATTTGCTGCTGCACATCGTCTTTTATGCCAAGATTGCCCGGGAGAAGGGACTCTGGGATGTGGGAGATGTGATGCAGGGACTTTGCGAAAAGATGATTTACCGGCATCCGCACGTGTTTCCCGGAGGGGTTTATCCGCCTGATGAGAACGCTAAGCCGATGACCCCCGAAGAGGTGGCGACGGCTTGGGAAATGCTCAAGACCAAGGAGAAAGGGGGCAATAAGACGGTGCTTTCGGGCGTGCCGGATGCGATGCCGCCCATCCTCAAGGCGTTTGCGATGCAGGACAAGGCGCGGGGCGTGGGCTTTGACTGGGAACACAAGGAAGATGTGTGGGACAAGGTCCGTGAGGAACTTGGCGAAGTGATAGAGGCGGCGGGGGAGGACGACCCCGTGCACGAGGAGGAAGAGTTCGGTGACCTGCTGTTTGCGGTGGTCAATGCCTGCCGTCTGTACGGTATCAATCCCGATACGGCCCTCAACAAGGCCTGTGATAAGTTCCGCCGGCGTTTCGGCTACCTCGAAGAGCATACCATCAAGCAGGGCCGTGACCTTCACGATATGACTCTCGCTGAGATGGATGTCATCTGGGAGGAAGGAAAATCCAAAGGATTATGATACCGGAGTGGTTGGAGCGCGAGCAGTTGCTGCTTGGGGAAGAGGCGCTGGCCCGCCTGATGGCTTCTACGGTCGCGGTGGTCGGCTGTGGAGGCGTGGGCGGTTTCGCGGCGGAAATGCTGGCGCGCGGCGGTGTTGGTCATATCATACTGTTTGACAATGATGTCGTGAGTGCGAGCAACCGCAACCGGCAATTGCTGGCCCTGACTTCTACGATGGGGCGGCCGAAGTGTTCCGTGTTGGCGGAACGCTTGCGGGATATCAATCCGGATTTGGTCGTGGAGTGCCGGGAGGAATTTCTGGATGCAACGACGGTCGAGCAGCAGTTGGGAGGATGGCCGGGCACGGTCGATTTCGTGGTGGATGCTATCGATACCTTGGCGCCGAAGTTGGCGCTGATTCGTTTTTGTGTAGAACATAAGTTGCCGCTGGTGAGTTCGATGGGGGCCGGCGCCAAAGTCGATGTCACGCAGGTTCGCATCGCAGACCTGTCCAAGTCGCGCCATTGTCCGCTCGCCTTCATTGTCCGCAAGCGTCTCGGCAAAATAGGCATACGCAAGGGCTTC
>CADAFY010000019.1 GCA_902787255.1 uncultured Bacteroidia bacterium | reverse complement strand
TTGCAGTCAACACCGGTTGATAACATTTCAGAGGTGGTAACAACACACGGGTAGGCCTGCTCTACATCAATAAAGTTATCCAGCTGCTTTTTGCCCTCATAGTCGTCACCGGTAATCTTCATCACATACCTGGAATCCTTTTGACAAAGATCAGAGTTGAGGTTGGTAAGCAACTGCCGCATGGCCTCGGCCTCCTCGATGTCAGGGCAGAAGACAATCGTCTTTGTCATCCGACCAATCTGATGCAACATCTTAGTGATACGGCGGGCCACAATGTTACGACGCTCGATAAGTGCCAGTCCGCGGCCAAAGTCTTTCCGGCTGAAATATCCCTGCTGGATAAGATTGCCGTAGATATCCTCTTCACCATCCTCAGGAACATATCCCGTAAGGTCTATGTTTAGGAATGAATTTGTAACACGATATGGAGCCAGAAAACCGTCCTCGATTCCCTGTTTTAGAGAATAAGTATAAAGAGGTCTTCCCCCAAAATATTCCAGGTTATTTGCACCATCAACAGCCTTGGGGGTGGCTGTCATACCTATTTGGGTTGCAGAGGAGAAGTATTCCAAGATGGCTCTCCACTGGGAATCTTCCTTGGCAGAACCACGATGGCACTCATCGACGATAATCAAGTCAAAGAATGACGGTTGGAACTCTGTAAAAGGATTAGGCATATCTTCGTCTGGAGAAACCAACTGTTGATACAGCGCCATATAAATCTCATAAGACGAATCCATCTGCCGGTTTTGAATCTTAGTCATCCTACCCTTGAAAGGGCGAAAATCCTGATTCATCGTCTGGTCAATCAGAACATTTCTGTCTGCTAAGTAGAGAACCTTCTTTTTGAGCCCGGATTTGGTAAGTCTATGGATAATTTGAAAAGAAGTGAAGGTCTTTCCGGTACCAGTGGCCATAACCAACAAGATTCTGTTCTGCCCTTTTGCCACAGCCTCAACAGTTCGATCAATGGCTATTCTCTGATAATAACGCGGTTCGTGTGAATCAAAATCAAAATAGTAGGGAGTCTCAACTATTTTTTCCTGCTCGGGGGTCAAACCTTTTGCCAGACGTAAACGCTCTTGAAGCTGCGCCGGCGAGGGAAATTCATCCAGACCTATATTCTTTTCAACGCCGGTAGTAAAATCATATTCGGTAAAACCATCTCCGTTCGAACTATACGCAAACTTAAGGTCAAGAATCTCTGCATAGACCTTTGCCTGGGTGATTCCGCCACTAATTGGTTGATTATTATCTTTTGCCTCAACAACAGCGATGGGAGTTTTATTGACACCCACCTGCAACAAATAATCAGCACGTTTTTTAGCCTTCCTTGCGTGAGATGACTGACCTTGGAATACAATTCGACCGTCAGTGAACGCATATTCCATACGGATATGTTGATTATCCCACCCGGCATTATTCAATGCAGGTGTGATGAATTGCAGCTTAATATCCTCTTCGGATAATTGCTTCTTTTCTATCATAGAAATATGTAAACGCTTTGTGCCTTGCTTTCACTTTCCCGATAACACATTATTATCGGAACATACAAAAGTAATATTTTTACACTTAATAACAAATTTTTTCCCTTTTTGATTGCTGTAAAAAAATTACTTTTGCGATTGAAATGAAAAGAAAACGAATATGACGAAAAGGGCTACTACACTGGATGAACAGATTGCTTTATTGCGGAAGCGAGGCGTAGAGATTTCATCTGAAGAGAAAGCAAAAGAGTGTTTGCTTGATATCGGATATTATAGACTATGCTCCTATTTGTTTCCTTTTGAAAAGAGTTACCCCTGTTTGTTGAATCGCACACACGAAATGGTTGCAGGCACAAAACTAAGCGATGCGGTTGCACTATACTATTTTGATTTTGACCTGCGGAATATTCTTAATCGCTACATCAGTCGGATTGAGGTTGCTCTTCGGACCTACATTACATATACTATATCAAACAAATACAGGAATTCACCCACTTGGTTTGTCAATCCGAATGTGATGAGTGCCGCTTTCATTAGCAATTTTGATGATATTTATCAAACAATCAAAAAGAAATCCGTCATCAAACGCCATCACCAGAAATATGTGAATGACAAATATGCGCCCGCGTGGAAAACCATCGAATTTATGACTTTTGGAAACATTGAAAGCCTTTATGTAAATTTAAACAATCTAAGCGACAAACTTGAAATATGCCGCCATTTTGGCGTAAACCAAACGGCAATTTTCGAGAATTACATAAAAACAATCCGCATACTAAGAAACACTTGCGCACACGGTGGGATTCTATTTGATTTAAAACTTCCGCAAAGCGTTAAAAACGGACCCGCAGGTCATTTTCCCAGGCTAAGCAGTAATAATCTCAGTTGTACGCTTCAAATTGTTGACTTTTTCATCAGAACAATTTCCATAAATCGGCAGAACGAGATGAGAAGTCTGATATACAACGCCCGGTCTAAACTATACAAACAAAACATTTTACTTGAAGACACCTTAAAAAAGACAGCCGGAGTCTTGCAATATCAAAAATAAGTTTTACCTTTGCAGCGTAATCCAGTGCCCGTATAGACTTTGTCGCTATACCATGCACTTAAAAACGTGCTAAGTCGAGCCTTTCCCTTGTCGGTGAGGCTCGCTTTTATTTTAAGATTTATTCGATGCAGTCTTTAGGGACGCTGTAAACCACGCAGAGAACCGGGTGGTTTTTTGTATCATCCGGGCCGCAGAGGACGGCATTGTAATAGCGGGCGTCGTCCGTCATATTCTGCACACTGGAGGTGCTGCCGGAAGAGGCGTTCATCATACTATAGTAGTACATCATACTATAGTAACTGTTGTAATTGTTGTAGCCGTAACCACCATAGCCACCGTATCCGCCGCCATACATACTGTTGAGATAACTGTAATACATCATCTGGTTGTAGTAATCGGCATCGGCGTTGGAGACGGCCTGCGTGACGATGGTCTCCGGGGCCTTGATAAACATCCAGATATCTTGTTTGGACAAATCGTCATCCGAGGGCTTCTGCATTTTCAGCAGGTGCTGGGCGTGGAAACTGATGTCCGGGGAGTACTCCAGGTTGCTGCGGTCCACTTCGCCCTGGTCTTCCGCGCTCACGCCGGCATCGGTGATGGGCGGGAAGTCCAGATAGGCAATGGTCTGGGTTTCGCCATAGACGCGGTCTTTGACTTTATAACGGGAAATGTGCATCGGAGCGAGCATCGCAGGATATTCGTCCATCTTGTCGAAATCGTCGGGAGCGTTAAACGAGAACTCGAGGGTCGCTCTGTCGATGATAACTTTAGAAGAATCCTTGATATGCTTCTTGGCAAAGCTCTTGAACAGGGAATCCCGGATTTCTTTAGCGGAGATCACCGGACGCAGGCCCGCACTGCCTTCCAGATAAATCTTGGTGCCGGCCAGGTAACTCTTTCCGTCCGCCGCAAGCGTCATTCCGTCCATCGCGGTCAGAGGCGAATGGGAGATGCCGTTGAAGGCCTCCTGTATGGGCAGATTGGTCGCGTCTGTCGGTACGGATTGGGCGCCGAGCAAGAAGACGAAGGAGGTGTCCTTCGGGGTGTTGCTCGTCCCGTATTTGGCACGGAAGCGCAACTCGGCATAGTTGCCGGAAATGACATAAGTGCTGGTATTGATTTCCAGTTTCAACTGAAAGAGGTTGTAGCGCCCTTTGCTGCTTCCGACCGGCTCGTCACAAGTGAGATAGATGCCGGGGAAGTCCTTCAGATAATCGGAGTTGCTGAGCGTATCGGCGTGGTCTACCTTGAACACCTTTTCGTGGTTTTCATTTTCAACGGCTTTGGCGAGCCATTTCGCTTTCAACCCGTTGTAGAAATCCGCTTTGAAGTGGACATTCAGGGTATCCTCTCCGCAATACACCAGGGAATAATCGGTGATGGGGTCCTGTCCTACCAAGGCCGCATTGATTTTCTCGACATCGCCGGTATAAAGAAAATCTTTCGATTTGTTGATGTCGCAATTGGCATTGAGCGCATAGGCCCGCAAGTGCTGGGGGGTCCGGGCATCTTCTCCGAAGGGAACGGACAACGAATCGCGCGTCAGGGTCAGCATCAATTCCTTGAATTCCGTCTCCCGCCCGAAATTGAGCACGGAGTCGGCCGGAATGAGGGTAAAGGCGGAAGATTTGACCGTAAGACCGTAATTGTCATCTTTCACGGCACCGACAGTGATGCGGAACGTGCTGAAGGCATAGGTGCTGTCCACCCGCTGTACGCGAATATTTTTCAGGGGTATTGTATCATAAACGACCTCATAGCGATGCTCGCGGGGAGCCAGATTCTGGCCCAAATCCGTATTAACCTTGACGCAAGCAGGAAAAAGCAGCATCCCGGCGAACAAAACGAACAAGTATTTCTTCAGCACCATTTCAATCTCTAAAACTGATCGTAGAAGTCGTTATACTCGGTAATATAGCGGCCGTTGTCAATGGATTCCTGGTTATATTCCAGCACGGGAAGTCCCAAATTCCTGCACCAATCTCCCAACGCAGGGTCGACATCGGGGCTGCCGAAAATGAGACCGTCACTGAAACGCGCCGCCATTTTGGCCAAATTGACGCCGGTAGGCTGTTCCAACAAAGCGACATCTTCAGCCTGAACGCCCGGAATCAACGCCTTGGTATGAAAATCTGCCTGGAAGGGCTCCTGCTGCAAATCGTTGTACAAGGAAAGTACCACCTTGCTGCCGGCAAAAATGGGATCGTTATGGTAACATTTTTTGAGATACAGCGGAATCAGGTGGCTGATCCAACCCTGACAATGAATGATATCGGGCGCCCAACGCAGTTTCTTGACCGTCTCCAGCACGCCGCGGGCAAAGAAAATCGCACGCTCGGCGTTGTCGGCGAAGGCTTTTCCTTTGGCATCGGTCAGCGTAGCCTTGCGGTTGAAGTAGTCCTCGTTGGCGATGAAATACACTTGCATACGGGCGGCGGCCAGCGACGCGACCTTGATAATCAAGGGCCGGTCCACATCGCCGATGATGAGGTTCATACCCGACAGGCGGATGACTTCGTGCAACTGATGCTTGCGCTCGTTGATACATCCGAAGCGGGGCATAAAAGAGCGGATTTCTTTCTTAAGTTCCTGTATCCCTTGCGGCAGGTATCGTCCGATATGCGCAAGCGGACTCTCCGGAAGATAGGGAAATATCTCCGAATTGATAAATAAAACTCTTTTTGTTTCTCCCATAGATTGTCAGATGTCGTCCGCGAGCGGACATAATGGCACAAATTCTCACAAAGGTAACAATTTTTTTTGAATCTTGATTATCTTTGTGCGGTATATTGTACCGCAATGGCTGATTCTCAATCACACCTTTTAAATCGAAGGCTGTTAAGCGCCTGGATTTCATCCGTCATCAGCATCTCGCTGGTGTTGCTGCTGGTGGGTGTAGGAAGCCTGTTGCTGGTCAACACGGGGCGTTTTTCCCGCTATATCAAGGAGAATATGAGCGTAACGGTACTGATGAAGCAGGATGTGAGCGAAAATCAGGCGCTCGCCTTCCAGTCCGAACTCGACCGCAGCCCCTATATCAAGTCCTCCACCTATATTTCCAAGGAGCAGGGCATCAAGGAAATGTCCGAATTGCTGGGAGAAGATTTCCTCTCTGTTTTCTCTTCCGCGCCCATTCCCATCTCCCTGGATTTGACCCTGAACGGGGAATATGTCGTACGGGACAGTATGGAGGTGCTTCGCAACAACCTGATGGCTTCGCCGCTGGTGGACAATGTGACTTACCAGGAAGGCATCGTGGAAGCGATGAACCAGAACCTGGCCAAAATCAGCATGATTCTGGCGGGCCTGATTGTCCTGCTGCTGTTCCTCTCTTTCGTGTTGATCAACAACACGATTCGGCTGAGTGTCTATGCCCGCCGCTTTACCGTTCACACGATGAAACTGGTGGGTGCCACCAAAAATTTTATCCGCCGGCCTTTCCTGGCGCAGGCGCTGGTACAAGCGCTGTTTTCCGTGGAACTGGCCTGCGCCGCCCTGACGGGCCTGTTGTTTTTCCTTCGCAGCCAATTCCCGCCCTTCTATGAGGTATTCCCGATGGAGCGCGTGTTGGCGGCGATGGGCATCGTGCTGGCTTCCGGCCTGGTGATTTGTCTGTGCAGCACCTACTTCACGGTGGGACGGATGATTGGCCTGGACCGCACAGAATTGTATTATTGACGATGAAAAATTTATTGAAAGAAAAGAATTCTCAATCCTCGCAGGAAGATGCGCCCGGAATGCCCATTCCCCGCAAAGGCATTCTCCTGCTGGCCATCGGCTTCGGCGTGATGGTGCTGGGATTCATACTGATGATCGGCGGCGGCAGCGATGACCCCGACCATTTCAGTTACGCTATGTTTGATTTCCGCCGCACGGTGCTTTCCCCGCTGGTTATTCTGGCCGGGGTGGTGACGGTCATTGTCGGCATTATGCGCAAACCGAAACAATGAGTTGGCTGGAAGCATTGCTCCTGGGTCTGATCCAGGGCCTGACCGAGTTTCTGCCGGTCAGCAGCAGCGGGCATCTGATGATTGGCCAGCGTCTGCTCGGAACGGAGCTGGAAGGAGGCGAAGACCTGCTCTTTGTTGTCTTGGTCCACGCGGCAACGGTGCTGGCGACCATCGTGGTTTTTCGCAAGCAAATCTGGGGATTTTTGAAGGACTTGTTCCGTTTCCAATACAATGACGGGACGGACTATATTTTGAAAATCGGGCTGTCGATGATCCCCGTGATGATTGTCGGCCTGTTTTTCAAGGACCAGGTGGAAGCCCTGTTCTCCTCGATGACCGTGGTGGGCATCTGTCTGCTGGTCACGGCGCTGCTGTTATTCCTTTCGGACCATTACGACACCGCAAAAAGACTTTTTCTGGAGGGCTATGCGAAGGGACGCGGTACCCCATACGAGGCCGTGCGTAAAGAGGCCGATGACAAGAAGGCCCCTCGTAACGGCATCTCTTGGTGGCAGGCCTTTGTGATCGGATTGGGACAGAGCCTGGCCGTACTGCCGGGACTCTCCCGCTCCGGCACCACCATCTCCACCGGTCTGCTCTCGGGTGTCAAGCGCAGCGAAGTCGCCCAATTCTCCTTCCTGATGGTACTCGTTCCCATTCTGGGCGAAGCCTTTTTGGATGTACTCAAAGGCGATATCTTTTCCACCCAAACGGGTGCCCTGCCGCTGATTTGCGGCTTTGTCGCTGCCTTTGTCTCCGGCCTGTTCGCCTGCCGCGTGATGATTGCGCTGGTCAAAAAAGCCCGTTTGAGTTGGTTTGCCTTGTACTGCGCGCTGGCCGGCCTGTTGACCCTGTTACTCCTTGCATAAACGATGGCCAAGTCCTATTTTGTCGCTGATGTCCACCTGGGCCTGACGGTCGCGGACGAGAAAGACCGGGAACGGCGCTTTGCCCGTTTTCTGCGCAACCTGCCTGCGGATACGGAGCGTTTGTACCTGCTGGGCGACATCTGGGACTTCTGGTATGAATACCGCGATGTCGTGCCTAAAGGCTATGTGCGGGTGTTCGCGGCGTTGGTCGAACTGATGGACAGGGGCGTAGAAGTCTATTTCTTCCCCGGGAACCACGATGTGTGGACCTATCATTACTTCGAGGAACTCGGTATGAAACGCCTGGAGCAGCCATTCCTTACCCGCATCGGCGGAAAGACCTTGTGCCTGGGACACGGCGACGGACTGGGACCCACGAAAATGGGCTACCGCATCCTCTATTGGATTTTCCACAACAAGGTGCTGCAATGGTTGTTCAGCCTGCTGCATCCCTACCTGGCCTTCTCTTTCGGCAACGGTTGGTCGCGCAACAAGCGCAAACGCCGCCGCCGGATGACGCCCTATGCTTTCCGGGGCGAGCAGGAGCCCATTTATCAATATGCCGCTCAGTTTGCACAGGAACATACGGCTATGGGAGAGCCGGTGGATTATTTCATTTTCGGACACTTCCACGCGGATGTCCGTATGCCCCTTCCTGCGGGCGGCGAACTCATCGTGCTGAAAGACTGGATTCGCGCCGACGCGTATGCCTGCCTGGACCACGAGAGCGGAGAACTGTCCATCGTGA
The DNA here is from genome assembly GCA_902787255.1 of uncultured Bacteroidia bacterium. Taxonomy (GTDB): domain Bacteria; phylum Bacteroidota; class Bacteroidia; order Bacteroidales; family UBA932; genus Cryptobacteroides. The sequence continues at coordinate 5,894 of CADAFY010000019.1, read as the reverse complement.
ACCAACCCACTGAAGCGGCGAAAGGCGACACCGCGGAAACTCCCAAAATCGATACCCTATGACTCTGGAACTTCCTTCATCGCAATGGGCGGACTATGAATTGATCGACAGCGGCGACGGCGAGAAGTTGGAGCGCTTCGGTCCGTACTGCCTGCGGCGTCCCGAACCCAAGGCCTTGTGGGGCAAGTCCCTTCCCGAGAGCCAATGGCAGAAGTTGACGCACACCTGGTTCCGTCCCGGCGCCGGATTCGGCAAGGCCGGCAAGGAAGACAGCGGCACCTGGGACCGTCTCCAAAAAATGGAAGACCAGTGGTATATCCGCTATCCCGGCTCGGCCGGACGTCCCGCCAGGAATGACGGCCCGTCTTTTCAACTGCGGCTGGGCCTGACCTCCTTCAAGCACGTCGGCGTTTTTCCCGAACAAGCCCCCAATTGGGAATACATTTATAAGAATACCCGCGAATTGGTACAGCAGGCCCGCAAGACCTCCGGGGGAGACGGCGCCGCTCCCGTCAAGGTGCTGAACCTGTTCGCCTACACGGGCGCCGCCTCGCTGGCCGCCAAGGCAGCCGGCGCGGATGTCACGCACCTGGATTCGGTACGGCAAGTGGTAACCTGGGCCCGCGGCAATATGGAATACAGCAAGATGGACGGCATCCGCTGGGTGGTGGAAGACGCCTTGAAATTCGCCCGGCGCGAAGCCAAGCGCGGCAATGTCTATCAGGGCATCATCCTCGACCCGCCGGCTTATGGACACGGCCCGGACGGCGAAAAATGGAAGTTGGACGAGTGTCTTTTTGAAATGCTCCGCCAAGTGGCTGCCATTTTGGCGCCCGAAAACAGTTTTATGGTGCTCAACCTCTACTCCAACGGCTTCAGCGCCACGCTCGGCGAGACGGTCGTCCGCGAGGCTTTCTGCCTGCCCAAGGCGTCGACGGCCGCTACCGGGAAAAACGCAGCCTTCCAATTGGAAAGCGGCGAACTTGCTCTCTCGGACCGCAACGGAAAAATACTTCCCTTGAGCATTTTTGTCCGCCTGCGCCGCTAAAATCCGCACTACCCCCGCGGCAAGTGTTGCATTTTCACAAAAAAGTCCGAAAAAAGAAAAATTTTTTCCGATTTGTGAATTTGAGAATAAAATTATTTCCCTTTTTATAGCAAAATAGACAACTTTGCAGCAAAACAACGACGATTATGGGAAATATTTTTACCTCTTTCTTCTCCCGGCGACAGGAAATGTCGCCCGACCAAGCGCTGCAAATCCTCTTGGATGCCCTAAACGCGCAAAGACACACCCGCCCCCTCTCCTTTGAGGAGTGGTGCCGGCGCCTGGAACTCCCTCGGCAAAAACTTGACCGCTACCTCCGAAAAGAACTCGGCTGCAGCGGTCAGGAATGGGTTACTGCCCTACAAGACAAAAGGACCTACTGATCAAGCCAGTCGCCGACTTGTGAGTAGATGTAGTTGGCCATAGCCGTGGCTCCGGCGTTGTCGGGATGACAACTGGAACCGTGGTCCTTGGTGATGCCAATGGTCGTGTTAGTCTTGTTTTTCGTACCCGTCTCGTGGAAGGACACACACTTGACATCCAAGCCCTTTCCACGCAGGAAAGCAGCAATGGCATTGTCAGCCGCCTCGAAACCGTCGGAAATCATATCGTGGCAGAGGATGAGGAACTTGGTGTCGGGATGGTCGACGGAAATTTCCGTAATCAAGCCCGTCAACGCCGCGGAATAGTCACGATAGATATAACTTTTGTTGAGCCCGCCTTGATAGGAAACTTCCAAGGACGCGTCCGTATAACTGCCCAGATAATCGTCTGTCATACCGCCATATTTGCCGAAATCATTGCGACCGCCGAACATAATGACTACATCCGGATTGCCGATACCCTTGGTGCGATACCGGTTGCGGAACGAATAGGTGGTGCTGGCCGCATCGGTTACGCTATGACTGCTGTAGTTGGGCGTATTGGCGTCGATATAGCAGCAGGAAGAACCGCTGTACGCATTGTTGACTTCCAGACGGGCGTTGGTCATCTTATTGTAGATAAGTTTCCACCACCAGGTATTCTGTTCCCGGAGTATATCTCCGTAAACCGTCGAGCCGTCTTCCGTCCAGGAATTGGGATAGTACGGATTGTATTTCGTCTTCTGGTCTTCGAAAATATAACTACGGTAGGTCGAAATGCTATCGCCGATGATGGACACCCGCTTATAGACATTGGTAGAAGGCTTGTAAACGCCGTCGGGCTTGAGGTAGCCGTCCGCACGCACGTCCGCCGTCCAGTACAAGGCCCGCACGGCCGGATTGGTCGCGTTCCAGGAATCCGCTCCGGCATCCAAAGCCTGCTTGAAGGTGGCATAAGAAGCCACGGTGCTGGAATAACTCGTATGATAGATGACATTGTCAAAATTCTTCATCGCGGGATCGGCCACCGAGGAAGAAATGTTGGTCGTATTACAAGTCGTGCCGGTGTTGTAGAGCCGCAGCGTCTGGCGGCCATACACGCCGTTCATCGTCATACTCTCAAAGGGATAGCCGACGATGGAGCCGATGTTGGCGAAAGTGCTGTAATTGCTCACATTCACCGTCTTGCCAGCCAAGTAAAAATTGGACATCATAATCGGTGAATAGCAGTTGAAGATGGTCGTCTTGGCGGTGTTGGTACCTCCGAGGATACCGCCCACCCCCTTATAGCCGGCACTATTGCTATTCTTGATTTGCGTGGGATAGGAATAGCAATTGACGATGGCAAGAGAGCCCACGGCACCGCTACCCGTCGCGGCCGCGCCCACGATACCACCCACATAGAGGTAGTTGGCATAGGAACTCTGGATGGTGATGGTCGCGCCGGCCTTGTTCACATCGGGGGCGTAAATGCAATTGATGACCGTACAAACATCGCTGCTGCTGGTCTTGCTTTGGAGCATATAGCCTACGACACCTCCGGATTGAACTACGGCAGAAGCAGCCGTCGCAGAGACTTTCGCTCCGCTGCAACAGGCATTGACAATGGCATTCTCTTCCATATAGCCCAGCACGCCGCCCACGCGGGAGACGCCCGTTACGGAACAGGACTTGACCTCACAGGCCTCGATGACACAGTCCCGGTTGATACGTCCGGCGACGCCACCTATTTGGCTTGCGCCGGTCACCGAGCAACTCGCGCCAATGGAATTGTTCTGCAACAAGACGTTGGGACCCGGCACATAACCGGCCACGATACCGCAGTTGTTGCCCGTACCGATTACCTGGGTGCGGCCGAAACCGCAGTTCTTGATGGTGCCGCCCGCCAAACGACCGACGATGGCACCCACATTCGCTTTCCCCGAAATCACGGAATAACCATCCCCTGTCGCACTCAAGTGGACATCTTCGATGACACCGCCGCCGACACATCCGAAAAGGCCCTTGTTGTCACTTTCGCCGCCGTTGACCGTCAGGTTATAAATGGTTTTGGCATTGCCGTTGAAATGACCCAGGAAAGAATGGTCCGCGTTGTTGCCGATGGGCGTGAAATTAGCCGTCGTCAGCGTGATGCCGGCCGTCTGAATGTAGGACTTGCCCGCAAAATAATCGTGGTCAGACCCGTTCACATAAGTGGCCAGGTCCAGCAGGTCCTGCTCAGTGGCAATCTGGAACGGGTTGTCGTCCGTGCCGCCGCCACCGCTGAACAGTTTCGCATCGAACGCCTTCATTCCGTCGATGACGCCCGCGTGCAACGGCAGGTCTTTGGTGGTCGTCTTTTCAAACTTCCAGCCGTCCGCACAATTGATTTGCAGAGAGAAACCGCCGGTGTACAGTTGCGCAGGAAGCACGATATAGAAAGGTGTCTCCGTCCCCAGCGTCGCTCCGCTCGCCGTGAGCGTCAGCGTCTTCGTATCGTTGTTGGCGAGCGTCAGCACATTGTCGGCGATGACGGCCGCTCCGGCCACGCCCTTGGACGCCGCCGTAAAAACGATATTGGAGAGGGTGTGTCCGCCGGTGATTTTGAAACGAAGGACGGCGCAGAGGTTCTTGAAGTTCAACTGCGTCGTGGCAGAGGCCGCATACATCGGCGCGCTGTGCACCACCGAAGCGTCATAGACCTGGGTGGAAGGCAGCGTAACCTCGGCCCCCGCTTCCGTGGGGGTAACGGCAGAAGCCGGATACCAAGCCCGGAAATTACCCGTGTTGGCCAAACCTGTTTCATTATGGAAAAGACCGTCGTTCTCGTCATAGGTATAGACAGCCTGGGTGCTGCCGTTGCTGACCAGAATGGCATCTCCGGCTTCCCAACTGACCACTCCGTCGGTCGGATTAATGGTGGCCTTGCCCTCCTCATCCGGAATCACCCCGGCATCCGGAGTCGCCTCGAAAGTGGTAACGACAGAAAGCGCGGACGCCTGCGTCTCATCTTGGGAAAGTTCGGCAATTTTGGCGCAGGAAAAAAGCACAGCCAAAGCCGGCACAATAACTAATATCTTTTTCATACGCATTCTACCAATCCAATTCGTTTTCATTGACAATATAGTCGTCCACCGTCACGGAACGGTCGCTGACGCATAGAAGTTGTCCTCCGTTCATCGAACGAAGTTCACAGGAAGGAGAAAGATATTTCAATTTCATATCGAAAATTTGCATTAAGGAACAAAGACGCAATCAGACACGATGGTATATTTAGTGGTGTTGGCGGCCCCCAGGAAAGAATATTTCCGGGAAGCGCTACCCACAGTGATGTCGTTCCACACATCAAAGTTGGAAGCAGTGACCGTCTCCATTTGGTAATTGCCGCCATTATAGGCACCGATGAGGCCCTTGACGGCCACACCGGAGACCGCCGTTCCGTTGGACAGATAGGCGAAGATGAGACCGGCATTATACTTATGGCCGTTGGTAATCACGCGTCCGTTGCTTTGTCCACCTTGGACTGTTCCGGCACCCATTGCACCGACGATACCGCCGATCCGGATGTCATCATCGGAAGCCGCCGTACCGGTAGCGATGATATCGCCGTTGTTGATGCAGTTGTCAATCCGGCTGTTGCTGGCCAATTCGCAGGTAATTTGTCCCAGGCGGTTCTTGGCGGAAGAGTTGGTCTGACTGCCGTTGTTGGTACAGGCGTTGATTTTCGTGTATTGCTTACAACTGCCGACGATGCCCGCGCAACGGCCTACTTTGACCGTCATATTGCCGTTGTTGATGCAATTATTGACCTGGCTGTGCATATTCGCGACAGCGGCTGATGTAGAAATGGACACGATACCGCCATATACGACACCGGTCAAACCGTTGTTGACATTGCTGCCGCAGTCAATGCTGGCATTACCGGAATTGGTACACGCATTGATGACGCTGTTCACCGTACCGTCGCCGACCAGCAGTCCGGCGATGCCGCCGATGGAGAAGCGCTGGTCGCTCTTGGTGGTACCGGCGGAAGAAATGGCGACATTCGACGTGACATTGCTGAGGGTGGAGTTGAAACAGACACCCGCCACACAGCCGGCGTGGGATTTAGCCGTAGCGGATACGGTCATCGTTCCGGAAAGGATGAAATTGCTCACCGTCGCACCGGAAAGCACACCGAACAAGCCGAAAGCACCTCCACTGCCCAGGGTTGCCGTAGGATTGAAACCAGTGATGCTGTGGCCGCCGCCGTTGAATACACCGGTGAAGGGATGACCGTCGATGGTGAAGTTGATATCGTCCGTGCTCGCAGCCGTCGCATTGCCAATCGGCGTCCAGGAGGCGCTGACCGAAGACAGATCAATGTCCATCAGCAGATTGACACTGCCGTCGGCTGCCTGGTATTGGGCATAACTGGCACCGGAGTTGACCAGGCTGGCAAACTCGGCAAAGGCCGCTGCGGAGGAAATGCCCGCCGTCACCTCTTCCACATCACAGGAGATGTT
>CADAFY010000018.1 GCA_902787255.1 uncultured Bacteroidia bacterium | reverse complement strand
ACTGCTCGTGTATGTCCAGATGTTCTCCTTGGGAAGCGACCCCACGCACATCCAGTGGGAATCCTCCTTGCCCTCAGGACCGAACGCCGGACGCACGCACACCCAGTATTCCGTTATGTTGTCTGTGTTCTCGCGGCTGATGACATCGCCGAAACGGTAATAAGCGGCGTACGAGAATGAGCCGTTGTCGCCGCTCTGCGCCGCAGAGCGGTAGATAATCTTGGACAGGTGAGGGATGGCGGGAATATCCACTTTCACCTCCGCCCAGGCCGTCGTACCGTCCGATTTGGTATAGGTGAGCGTACCGATTCCTTCCTGGGTCCAGGTATAGTTGGCCGTATGCTCGTCGATGCCCGTCATACTCACCAGGTCGCAAAAACTGCTGGCGGCCGCCGCGGGGGAGTTGCTCTTCACAATACGGGTCTGCTCGTCGCCTTCGACCGCGGTGCCGATGACGGGCTCGAAGGTTTTGCCTTCGTAGTCCGGGGTGTAGTCAGAGGCGGCGACCAACGGACCCACCACATCCCAGAACTCTACTTTCTCCTGTTTCGGTTCCCCTTGCGCCTCTTGTCCGCCCGGGCTGAATGTTTCTTTTTTGCAGGAGTCTGCCAAAAGTCCGATGGCGCACAAGAGTGCGGCCAATGGTACAAACTGCAATGTTTTTTTCATAAAATTAAAGGTTATTGATAATTATTGATTATTCATCGGGACCGGTGATTTCGGGCTCGGCTTCCAAATCTACCGGGCCATAGTAGTCATTGTAGCGGTACACATCCGTAAATCCGCTGATGGCGTGTTTTACGCTATACCTGCCGTCGGAAGCCAGGTCCTGGCCGGACGAGTGGCGAATCACCCAGCGGTATGCGCCATCGTTGTTGAAGAAGCCGATATAGTTGGCGGTATTGCCGCTCATAGAACGACAGTCGAGCGTCAGGTTCCGAACATCATTTTCTGCGCGGGAATACTCGGCGTGGTGCATATTGTGTTCGATGTCCGCCGTCCCTTCCGTATAGACCGCCTCGAACAGCGTGCAAACCCAATTGAGCGTATTCCAGATGTTGCCCCGGTACAGGAAGTGAAGGCCGTCTGCATCCATACGGTTCAAGAAATTTTCCTTCTCCACCCCGAAGACCGTTTGGAAGAGCCCCATATCCGTCCAGGCCTTTTGCACCCTTTCCCAGAAATACCGGTTGTGGTACTGTATCTGGTTTTTGTCGAAATCCGTAAAGAACGGCATACCTATATCATAAAAGGCCGCAGTACGCTTATTGTACAAAGATACATTCTCCTCCCATTGGGCGGGATGCGCGATGGCATACATCATTTCCGCCAGATTTTGCATATTCTCGTTATCCCGGCAGATGCCGCTGTTGGGAACATACCATTCCCGTCCCGTTCCCGAGAGTTGCGCCACAAACTTGTCGGGGACCGTATTGACGCAAATCCAGCGGGAAATCTGCTTCTGTTCGGGGCCGAAAGACGGGCGCACGCAAACCCAGTACTCCGTCTTTCCTTCCGGCAAGGTGCGGGCAATCACATCGCCGAAGCGATAATAGGCGGCGCCCCGGAAGCAACGGTCGTTGTAGCCCATTTGCTGGGCGGTCATATAGACAATCCCGGATAAATGGGGCATTTGCCGGATGTTCACCCGGACCGTCGCCAGGGAGGTCCCGTCCGTGGTCCGGGTATAGGTGAGGGTTCCCACCGCCGGATGAGAGAAGGTATAGGCGGGGGTTTCCGGAGCAAAATTCTCCAGACCGACCAGGTTGGCAAAACGCGCGGCGGCGGCAGCCAGGTCATTGGTCGGTACGGCCCGGTCGTAGGAACTTTCATCCCGGGGAACGCCAATGGTGGGCTCGAAGGTTTTGTCCTTGTAGTCCGGCGTATAGTTCTCCGGATTGGTCAGTTGCCCGACAATGTTCCAGAAAATTTGTTCGTCGTCTGCACCCGGAGCCGGAGCGGGAGCCGGGGCGGGGTCCTTCGCGCAGCAGACGGCCGTCATCGCCATCACCAGCAGCAGATTGATTCTATAAAAATGATTTTTCATATCATCCTTGGTTTTTATTCTCTCCACAAAAAGTAGTCTTCCATCGTTTCCGTATAAACGGAGCCGTATTGCGCGTGGTTATAGATGGATACGTGGGAACCGTTTGTGGTTTTGGCCAGTTCCTTGTACAGGTCATATATCGTAATCTGATTGTTCTCGACGATACAATCGCGGAAAGTCCGTGCGAAAGCATTGGACAGGTACACGCCCAACTCGCGGCTGTGTACGTCGGCCTTGCTGGGTTCATACGGATTGGCGGCCGTGAGCACCAGTACGTCCGGGATGCCGCTGAGCGCCTCTCCCCAGCGTCCGCTGTAGCAGGTCTCGATGGCAAAGAACATCCGCCGGTACTGATTCTGCTCCTGCATAGCGGTGACGATGTTCTTGATTCGCTGTTTGCCGAAGTACTTGACGGCGTCCTCGTCTCCCCAAAGCGGGCCCTCCCGCTCACCGCCGTGTCCGCTCCAGAAAAAGAGGATGTTGGAAGCGGCGTCCGGACGGATGACGTGGGGCAGGCGTTCGCTGCTCTTTCCCGTCATTATGTCGGCCAGGTCTTCCGGTTTAAGGTCCGTGAAGTGATAGTCCACCACGGCGTCTTTGCGGACATCCTCTCCCATAATGCCGGCCTCTCCGGCTTCTCCGCCGCCCCGTTCCACGAAGATCTGTCCGGGATAAACGTTCCGGGGATTGTCGTACAGGTTGTCTTCCACGATGAGGACAATGTGGTCGTCGTCATAGCCGCTGTGCCGCAGCAACTGGTACATCGCAAAGGCGTCGGCCTGGTGCCGGTAATTGCTCCACGTCGTGGAAGGGCTCACCACCACCGCCCAGCGACTGCCGACAGGGCCGAGGTCGTGGTCCACGGGGGTGTCGTCATTGAACTTTTGTTCCCACTGCTTGTCCCGTTCCCACATAGCGGTGACGGAGGCCTCTGTGTTGCTGCCCTCCGCGGAGAGATAACAAACGGGTTCGACAGAGTCGGCGTTCTGGCCCATAGCCCATAGCATATAGGTGGTATTCAGGGCGCTTGTATAGTTGTCCTTGGCAAAATCCAGTTTGCCGGTGGCGCCGCTCAAGGCCACCGTCCTGCCGGCCCGGATTTCGCTGAACGCCCTTGTCAGTCCGGCGGCGTCCCACTGGGTGGCTTCTCCTTCCTTGGAGGCCACGACGGAACGCATATGGTCTGTCAGGCCGATGGTATAGGGACTCTGCAGATACTGCACCTGCTTGCCGTCGATGAGGCAGCGGTCTCCATTGACCATCCGGTGCGTCTGGCCCAGCGCCAACAGGCAAAGGGCGTCATACACCTGCGCTTCTCCCCGGTAAGGCAGCCGCCCGTGGAGTTCTTTGTAACTCTGCGGGTAGCCCAGGTTCATCGACCCCACGGGGGTGACGCCCAGGTAGAAAGAACGCCTGTCTTGCCAGGCATTGATGACCCGCGACTCGTAGCAGGCGTCCGCGCAGATGGGATAAAGATGGGGGAAGTCCACCAACTGGCTGCATACTTCTTCGTACAGGTCGGGATCCAGCATCGCGACCAATACAAATACCTTTTCTCCCTGTGCACCCTCTTCGGCTTGCTGCAGGAAAGTACGCAGGTCGCTACCCCGGGTGTAGCCGTAAGGCACTTCCACGGCCATATGGACCTCTTGCTCGGTGGCGTAGAAGGCAAACCAGTCCTTGAACGACGGCCCGTAGGTGTCGTTGCTGCATACCATAGCCACGTCCGTGGCGCCGACCGCGCGGGCGGCGCCGATCATAATCTCGCATTGGGTGATGTCGCTCTCCGTGAAGAACCACGCATAGGTTTCTTTGGAATAAATGCGCTGCAGTTCCACGCTGGTGCAAGTGGGCATCAGCACCGGCAGGCGCTCGGATCGGGCATACCGGAGTATATGCTGCGCATTGTAGGAATAGTAGGGGCCTACGATGGCGTGGCAGGTATCTTCGCCCGCTTTCGGATGGGTGAGTGCATAGCCCAGGACATCCAGGTCTTCCGTATCTTCATTGTGATAGCGTAGTTTCAGCCTTACGGGGTTGCTTACGCGGCTTTGGGCAAGCGCAATGGCGTTCTGCGCCATCTCCATACTCTCCGTCCACTGATCCATTATTTCCTGAGGCAGAATTACATCCACATTCAGGACCACTTCCTGAGGGGTATTCTCCCCGGTAAGCGGATCCGGCCCCTTGCTGCAGGAGAAGATTCCGACGCCCAGCGCCAGCAAGAGCAGTATGTCCATCATTCCCTGTTTCATAAGCCTGTTTTTTGGGGGATATTGTCCGTACAGTAACCGTCCCAGCCTCCGTGTACCTCCATTTCGGGCATCCTGTCGCCCCGGACCCAGCGGACACACCATTGGGACAGGGCCTTGCCGAAGTCGCGCGTAATGATAAAGCGGCTGGCCAGGGACATAGGACGGGCGTCCAGCAGGAGGGAGGTGAAGGTGGTTTCCGGAGCGTCCATCAGGAAATAGTCCCATCCGGCATTGGCTGCGCCAAGGTCCACCACCGCATAGGAATTCGTCTGCATATTATATGCCAGTTGCATCATATTGGCCCACTGAAAGGCGGCTTCCAGCGCCGTACTCTCATAGGTGGAAGAGAAGATGCCTTCGCTGGCTTCCGTGGAAAGAGGATAAAGAAAGACATTATCCTTGCTATTCAACTCCTTGGAAAACACTTCATAAAGGCTGTCCCGATGGCTTACGATCTGCTCCGAGTACAACCGGAAAAAAGGAAGCGTCGTTTCGTCCGGGTCGGTCGCTTTCATATAGGCGCAGAAGGCTCGGGCTGAACCGGCTGCCGAGATGTTGAGTCCGTGGATTTTCCCGTCAAGGAAATAGTCCGACGCGGCTTCCCGGACATCTTGCTCGTTCACCTTCATCACCAAGATTTCATCGCCCTCCTTGAACTGAGCATAATGTTCGTCGAACCACTCCAGCATATAAGGCTCCGTTATCACGATCAGCCGGCGTTTATAGGGCTGGCCGGAGAATGGGTTGGCGTTGTCTTTGAGCCAGGAAGTCAACTGGTTAAGGGTTTCCCGATAGGTGTCGGCGGAGATGAAGCGTACATCCAATGCGTCCGCCTCGGGAAACACCCCCCCCTTCTTTTTCAGGGAGTATAACCCGCTCATAACGGCGTCCGCGTAGCCGTTGTCTCCCAGTTGTCCGGGAGCAAACAGGACCATCACTTGAGCGGCGACGCCCGTTCCTTGCGCAGACGGCTCTTCCGGCAGCAAAGATTTCTTGCTGCAGGACAAGGCCAGGATGACAAGAGTAATGATATAAAGGGTCTTTCTCAATGTGAATCCGTTTTAAAATATTCGGCCAGGGTATTGTTGTTTACGCTTCCGTACCAGTCGTAGTTGTACATCATAGCGTGGGAGGCGGTGGTGTGGCGGGCCAGTTCCGTGTATAGTTCGTAAATGGTGATATCCGGATTCTTCTCCACCTCTTCCCGGAATACGCGGGTGAAAGCGTTGGAAAGGAAGGTGGTGCCTTCCAGAACGTCGGCGTGCGACTTTTCATTGGGAGAGCAGGCCGTTAGGAAGAGCACACCCGGAAAACCGGTGCAGAACTCCCCTACAGACCCGCTATAGCAGGATTCCATCACAAACAGGAGTTTGCGGAAATTCTCCTGGGCGTCGCTCAGCATCGCGCGGATTTGCCCGGAAGTCACATAGCCGTCGCCCCACTCCATAATGCCGTTATCCACCCCGTGGCCGCTCCAGAAAAACAGGACATTGGTGTTCTTGCCGCCGTGAACCACCTCAGGGGTGCGCTCCGTAACGGTACCGGAAAGGATATTCCCCAGATCCGCCGGGGTAATCCGGCTTATTTTGTAGTCGTTCACTACACCCTGATACAGGTTTTCGCCGTCCGGAAGTACGTGTACTACGCCCGGGTGCGGGTTTTCAGGGTTGTAGGCCAGGTCGTCTTCCGTAATGAGGACTATGTGGTCGTCCGGATAGCCGGCTTTCTTGAGCATACGGTAAATGTCCAGGGCATCGGCCTGGTGGCGGTAATTGTCCCAGCCCGTAGAAGTGGCCATTACCACGGCGTAGCGGTCCTGAAGGTCCTCGTAGGTAACGCCCTTGTCCCTCTGTGTGGCGGTCCATCCTATGCCGGGAATTTCTTTGTTCCACAACTGGTCCATAGACGCTTTCTTGGCGTGGTCGCTGCGGGTAAGATACTCCACAAAATGGAAACTGCCGTCAAAGTAACGCCAATGGCCATACCAGGTGCCCAGTTGACAGATATGCGTATTCCGGTCAAACACCCAACTGCCGGAAGCGCCCGCCATATTGGGGAGATGACCGGTGCGGATGCTGCGGAAGCCTCCGGAGAGGCCTTCTGCCGTCCAGGAAAGGTCTCCGCCGTTTCCGTCACAGGCATCCATTACAGCCACAATAGCCTCCCTGACCGTTTCCAGGCCGGCTTCCTCCTTGTGTGCCAGGGCCAGGGCCAGGAGGGTAAAACTATCGTACAACTGGGCGGAGCCGCTGTGGATTTCCTTGCCGGTGAGAGCCCTTTGGACCGCAGGAAAGCCGCTCTCCGGACTGCCGGAGAGAGCAATGCCCTCATATTCGTTCTGCAGCACACCCTCCAAGGAGGAATCACACGCCATTTCTGCGCAGTAAATGCGCGGGAAAGCAGCGACTATTACATTATCCTCAACCTCAACGCCTTGCGTGTCTATCCCTTCTTCCGCAATAATCTGGTCCAGCCACAGTATATCTTCTATGCAGGAGGGGACAAAGAAGATGCCGCTGAATAAATTGGCGGCGGTTGTGTACGCTTTGATGGTGCGGATTTGCTCCCGCATACTTTCTTTGTCCGTATAGGGGTGGAAGTACAGGTTCCCCACCTTGAGTTCCGTAGCGAGGAAAGGCAGATAGCCGGTGAAGGTAGTGGTGTAGTCGTCGGAGTTGTCACGGCGCGAAAGAACATAGATGTAGGTAATCCCAAACTGCCGGGACATAACGGTAAGAAGGGCCTGGCACTGGGCCAGGTCGCTTTCCGACATAAAGAAAATGTTGGGCTCCGTTTTGTTGCTGCCCGAAAAAATGCGCTGTACCTCTGCCGATGTGACGCTGGGCATAATGACGGGCATACGCGTGGCAAGGCTTTCTTTGGCCACCATACGGGCGTGAATGCTGTATTTGGGGCCCACTACGGCAGCATAATGGGAGTCGTGCGTAATCCGGCGCACTTCTTCCTCCAGATTGGGGCTGTCCTCGTCTATCCACTCCAGTTCCAGTCGGACTCGTTCCCCAAGTCCCTCCTGGGCCTTTCCCAAAAATTGGAGGGCCTGCCGGGCGACGGGCTTTTCGGTTGCCCAGATGCACTGGGGCATAATCACCGCCACTTTGTAGGTGGTGGTGTGAGCCTCCTGCGGCAGAACTTCTTTTCCGCTACAGGAGCACAGCAGGGCTGCGGCCGCCAGGGAAATGAGCAAACTTCTAATACGCATGGTTGGCCTCCTGTTCTAAAGCGCTTGGTATATAACGGGCTTCCCAATCCTTGTACTCCTCCAGCGTGAACAAGCAAGGACTGGCCGCCAGCCACAGCGCCCGCTTATGGATAAGCGCAAAATAACGCGAATTATACTGGATGTACACGTGGCCGGTAGAGAGGCCGAAATCCTTATGGGCCGGCCAGGGTTTTCCTTCCAGCCACTGGCCAATGTAGTCCTTGATAATGCTCCCCAGGTCATACACCAGCGAGAAGGGCAGGATGTCGCAGAAGGGGCTGCAATCTTCCCCTACGCCCATAGAGAAATAATAGAAGTTGTTCGAGAACAAGTAGGCGCCCATACGGGATGCGCCGCACACAGGAACCAACATAGTGGCGCCGTCCAGCCCCATCTCACTTGTCCCGTTTGTGTACAGATGAGAGAAAAGTTCGTCCGGCATATTGGTGCCCTGATAACTGTCCGAGAGGACCAGGTTCTTGGCCTCAATGTTGGCGGTGTCCTCAAAACCGGCCTTGATTCCGTCCGCCACGGTATCCATCATACGGTCTCCGTCCAGCGCCTTGATGATATACATCTGGGAAAAACCGGAACACAAGGCGCCGGCCAGCCAGGCGCCGCCATAGCGCTTGAGTTGCAGGGTGGAAACGCCGTTTTCCAGGGTTTGACGGCTGTCCAGCAGCAGTGCACGACCCTTTCCCGGTGCCAGGGTTGGAGCCAGGGCCTCGTACTGGATGCCACAAAGAATAAGCGTGCTGTGTTCTCCGGCACTCTCTTGCCACTCTTGGGCAAAGATACGGGCCTGGTCAATCGTATCCGGCCTTAGCAGACGATACTTGACTTGAGGATTATCCGCCACACTTTCCATAACGGCCTTGAGAATGGCGTCGTCATAACCGGCCCCGGAGAAACTTGCGCCAGGCGAGAACAACACGGTAAGTTCTTTGACGGCCAAAGCCGTTTCAGTCGGATTGTCTTTTTTACAACCAGATGCGCCAACCACGAGCAGAAACAGTGCCGCTATGTAGAATTTGCGAGCCATTATACTTTGTATAAACATACAAAAATAGCAAATGGGCGCACCCGGGCATTACGTGCGGGCGCGATTTTGACGCAGAGTTGAGAAAAGAGGGTGATTTTTTTACGCAGAGTGGAATTTCTTGCCCCATTCGCTGGGGGTACTGCCGGTGATTGCCGTAAAAGTACGGGTGAAAACAGTAGGGGAAGAGAATCCGCAACGGGCGGAAAGTTCACCGATTTTCATCTCGGGGTGTTCGGTCTTCAAGCGCTGGTACTCTTCGATGCGGTATCGATTGACGAATTGGTAAAAACTGCAACCGTATTCGTTATGGATGAACTGGGAAAGATAAGTCCTGTTCAGGGGAAGGACTTTGCGTAAGTCGAGCAACTTGAAGTCGGGGTTGAGGAAAGGCTTCTCATTCTCCATCCATTCTTCCAATGTCTGGCGGTAGGCGGAATGGGCGGTCTCGGCATTCGTCTCCGCCGACACTTCTTCCTCCTCCGCGTTTTCCGTTTGGCGAAGGACCTCCCACGGGTCTCGGCGGAAGAGGATCTGTTCCGTCCCGTACCCCAGCATCATCACCATCAGCCACAGTTGCGTGAATCCGCGGTTGTGGTCGTGCGATAAACAGATATAAAGGTACACAAAGCCGACCAGCGTCAGCATCACCAGATAGCGTAGAATCCAATCCACATCGATGTCGTCCAGCGTGGAGAAGTTTTCCTCACACCATATTCTATACGCGCGTATATGGGAAAGAAGAAGGACGACGAGGGCGACAGGATAGAGCGTGATAATAGGTTGCAGGTTGAATGGAATGAAGTAGTCCAGCGCTACCAGTAAAATCATGGGAAGGACTTGCCAAGTGGCGATTTTGAGGTTCATCCAGCTCGGACGGAGCGCTTCGGTCGGGTACAGCGTTAGGAACCAGCCCAGCAGATTCCCGATCAAAAGTTCGTAAGTCGTCAGTTGGTAGGCGCTCATATTCATTGCGGGCGTCGGAGAAATCACCAGGGACAAGATATAAGTGAAGTCTCCCAAACCCCAGATCAGCAGCGTCCAGCCCCAAATTTTCCGGACGCGCAGCCCATCCGAATGCCGGAAGACAATCACAGCGCCGATGATGGCCACCGTCGTTGTGCTGACGATCATAATGGGTGTAATGACTTTTTCGAAAAAATCCTCGGGGATGTAGCGGGACAGCCATAAGCTCAGCGCCACGCAGCTTGTGAGGATGACCGCGAAACGGATGGCGGACTTATATTGGAAAATTTGACTCATCAGATGCAGCAATACTCAATCCGATGTGCGAAGTTAGCAAAACTTATTCGAAATTCATAATAAGAGCGCCGAAGTCGGGTGGAAGTTGCTCATTCTCGCATGGGGTCCAAATGAATATAGATTTCGGCCAACTGTCGTTTATGCATTTTTATCGGATGAAATGCATCGGCTCCCACGGTTCGTCGCCGCGTCCGGGAGCGGGCTTGCCTTCCGTGGCTTTCAACAGCCAGGCCATATTGTTGGCCAGCGCCCTCATCGTTTGCATACCCTCTTTGTCCAACGCCGCCTGGCCGGCTTCACGCCCGTAAACGATGTTCCGATTTTTCAATGAAATCCCTACGGTCAATATTCTTTACTTATTGATTTCTGCAAAGGTAGGAAATTTTTCTTTGCTCGGGACCTGAAAAAATTTGGCAAAACTATGTTTTAGTGCTACATTTGTCTATTATGAAGCGAATCGAAGTAGTGGCTGCGATTATCCGCAGGGGAGACAGGATTTTTGCCACCCAGCGCGGGTATGGGGATTTCAAGGACTGGTGGGAATTCCCGGGCGGAAAGATGGAGGCGGGGGAAACGCCCGAGCAGGCGCTTGCCCGCGAGATTCGCGAGGAACTGGATGCGGAAATCAGCATCGACAAATTCCTTTATACGGTCGAGTGGGATTATCCCCAGTTTCATCTGACGATGCATTGTTATATGGCTTCCTTGCTGACGGACGCCCTGCATCTGAACGAGCACGAAGCCGCCCGCTGGCTGACCAGGGATGAGATTCATTCCGTCAACTGGCTGCCGGCAGACGAGATTCTGCTTCCCAAGATTGTTGCGGAATTAGGGTAGGCAGAATCCTTGGATCGTCATTGTGATAAAGATAAAAGAAAACATTTTGTGTATATTTTATGGTATCAAAAGAGCGTTTGCTATCCTTGTTCGCGTCCTGTTGCGGACAGCCGCCCTGTTGCATAGAAGAACTTCCGGCTTCGGGCAGCCATCGGCGCTATATCCGTCTCAAAAGCGGGGACGGGACCTCGCTGATGGGCGTTATCGGTACTTCTCCGGAAGAAAACAGGGCTTTTATCGCGCTCTCACGGCATTTCCGCAGCAAGGGACTGAATGTCCCGGCCGTGCTGGCGGTGAGCGAAGACGGACGGGAGTACCTGCAAGAAGATCTGGGGGAAACATCGCTTTTTGACCGCGTGGCCGGGGGGCGGGAGTCCGGCCATTATTCGCCCGAAGAAAAAGACTTGCTTTGCAGTGCGATGGCACAGCTTCCCCGCTTCCAGTTCCTGGGAGGGGAGGGCTTGGATTGGAGCGTCTGTTTTCCCCAGCCCGCCTTTGACGGCCGGACCGTGGACTTTGACCTGAATTATTTCAAATATTGTTTTCTCAAGGCGACGGGGCTGGAGTTCAACGAAGTGTTGCTCCAGGACGATTTCGAGCGGCTCAAGACCGACCTTCTGCAAGGGGACGATAATACCTTCTTATACCGGGATTTCCAGGCCAGGAATATTATGCTCAAAGATGGCCGACCCTGGTTTATCGATTTTCAGGGAGGTCGCCGCGGCCCCATTGAATATGATGTCGCTTCCTTTGTCTGGCAGGCCCGCGCGAGTTATTCCGAGGAGTTGAAACAGGAACTCATAGACGCTTATTTGCAGGCTTTGCAGCCATTCCGGTCCATCGATGGCGGGACCTTCCGCCGCCGGCTGCGGGTGTTCGTGCTGTTCCGCAGCCTGCAAGTGCTGGGTGCGTATGGTTTTCGCGGCTATTTTGAGCGGAAAGCGCATTTTATCGCCAGCATCCCCGGCGCTTTGGACAACTTGCGAGAACAGCTGAAAACCCCCTTTGCGGAATATCCTTACCTGAATCAGGTGCTGACGGAACTGACGGTACGGGGAGCGGATCTGGCGCCTGTTCCCGCACAAACGGCACGGGCGTCCTCTGCTCCGGCGACGGAAACGGATGCGCTGGAAGTGACGGTCTATAGTTTCTCGTTCAAAAAGGGCATCCCGGAGGACGAAAGCGGCAATGGCGGAGGCTATGTCTTTGATTGCAGGGCCATCCACAACCCCGGACGCTATGCGTATTACCGCCGCTTCAATGGCACCGACCCGGAGGTCATCAAGTTCTTGGAGGACGACGGCGAAATCACGCGCTTCCTGGAACACGTGTATGCCTTGACGGACGCCCACGTCCGGCGCTATCTGGAGCGCGGGTTCAGCCATCTGCAGATTTGTTTCGGCTGTACAGGCGGGCAGCATCGCTCCGTGTACAGCGCAGAGCATACGGCCGCGCATATCGCCCGGACCTTCGGGGTGAAAGTCCATCTGATCCATCGCGAGATGGGAATCCGGAAAGAGTTATGAAAGCGATGATTTTTGCGGCGGGGCTGGGCACGCGCCTCAAGCCGCTGACAGACCGTATGCCCAAAGCGCTGGTTCCTGTCTGCGGACAACCTCTGCTCTATCATACGATACAGCAACTCAAGGCGGCCGGCTACACGGAGATGGTCGTCAATGTCCATCATTTCGCCGAACAAATCAAGGCTTATCTGTCCGGGCACGATTTCGGCGTTCACATCGCCATCTCCGACGAGACGGAATCCCTGTTGGAGACAGGGGGCGGGATAGCGCACGCGCGCCGCTTGCTGTTGCCGTCGGAAGAGCCCTTTCTCGTTCACAATGTGGACATCGTTTCCAACCTGGATATTTCCCGCTTTCGGGCCCGCACCCGTCCGGAGGCCCTCTCCACCTTGCTGGTCAGCGAAAGGAACAGTTCGCGCCAGTTGCTGTTCCGTCCGGAAGATATGCGTCTGGTCGGCTGGATGAATACTGTCACGGAAGAAATTCGCTCGCCTTTTCCGCACCTGGCTCCCGACGCTTGCGTCCGCTATGCCTTTTCCGGCATCCACAACATCTCACCGGAAATCTTCTCGGCCTTTGATGCGCTGAATGTGCCGGAAAAATTCCCCATCATCGATTTTTACCTGGATGCCTGCGCCCGTTATCCCATCTACGGCGTTCCGGCCGAAAACCTGCGGCTGGTCGATGTCGGCAAGTTCGATACCCTCCCCCAGGCCGAGCAAATCTGTTCCCAACTGCTGTGAGTGCGGCAGCCGGGGGGAGATTTTGTTTATTCGTCGGGCACCAACATCATAATACTCAAGCTTATTTTAGGCATCTTGCTAATTCCGCTGAGATTTTCTTGGATTGGGGCATATCTGCTATATTACGAAACCCTATGAATATTGAATTCCCTATTTCCCGGAAAGGATTTATGTTTACTGGTAATGCTAATACGCAAATTTAAGCAATTTTCGACAAATATCACTATCTTTGCCCTAAGCAAGACGGTCGTGGAATCGGCCGGTAAGGAAACCAGGAGTCGTAAGTCTTTCGATCGGAAGCATCTCCCTTCACAATCATATCGTTAAATAGGGGAATGGTATTCCATTTCCCCAGTTGTTAACCTATTAATATATTTGCTATGGCAAAGAAAAATACTGAACCCATCGCAATCGGCGATCATTTGCAAACGTTTACAAACGATGAGCATTTAAAACAAGAAAACAGCAATTCCAAAGGGGTTATCGCAATTTGCGATAACCTGCCACAGAATGCTGTAGAAACGCGAATTTTAACGATTCGAGGGGCCCAAGTTATGCTCTCATTGTGCTACATAGTGATGATGCAATAGAAATAAGTATTCGAATGTTGTGGACTTCGACCACCCGGAAGCCTGGGCCGATGAACTCAAGAGTGACGTCCTTTTCTCCTGCCTGGGAACGACCATCAAGGCGGCAGGCAGTCAGGAGGCACAGTGGAAGGTGGACTATACCTATCAGTACGAGGGTGCCAAGGCCGCCCGAGCAAACGGCGTCAAGACGTATGTCCTTGTATCTGCCATTGGTGCGGATGTCAAGTCCAAGTTTTTTTACAGCAGAATGAAAGGGGCGCTGGATGACGCCGTTCGGGAACTCGGCTTCGAAGGTTGTTTCATACTCCGTCCGCCGTCCTTGATCCGCAAGGGGAGTAATCGCTTCGGAGAAAACGTGGGCGTGCCCGGTCGGTGTCCAGCCCAAAAGCGCTGATGTGCTCCACATCTTTTAGGCTTACTGTTCTTGACAATGGTGAAAATTATCATTGCTATTCCGAATGACTTATTTGAGGTTTATCTTATTGGTATTCAGGTAGATGTAGAACGGATTGGCGAGACTCGCTTTCCGTGTTCTTTGGACACGTGAACGCCTATTT
>CADAFY010000017.1 GCA_902787255.1 uncultured Bacteroidia bacterium | reverse complement strand
CCCGGTAGAACGCCGGACAACCTGATAATAAAAATGCGGGACCCGAGAGGATTCCGCATTTTTTGTTTTCAGAGTTCGACGCCGGGCATGACGGGAACGAAGAAGATGGGCGAGACGAAGACGGGAAGGACGGGAAGGAGGGAAATCCAGTTGGACTGTTCGGAGCTCCAAGTTTTTTTCAAACAATCAGCGAGACTATGAACCGCACAAACGGTTCAATCTCTTCTTCAACGCTGGCCTTCTCCAGCGACGCCATATACTCTTCGCGGCGCTCAACAGGAATGACTATCCAAGGATAACCACCCGTCACCAACTGGCTGTTCATAGTAAACCTGGCCGTACGCCCATTTCCATCCATAAATGGGTGGATGTACACGAAGAAAAAGTGTCCCAATACAGCCCGGACAAAAGCATCCGGCTCTTCTTGCATCAATGTAGATAAAGCGGTCATCGCATCCAACACCGCCTCCGGATTGAGCGGCACGTGCATCGAATTCCGGATATAGACAAGGTGCGTACGATACCCCACAAGATCCGAAGCCTTGATGATACCGGCACGGATGCAAGGTTCAAACAGTTGGAAGTGCCAGCTCTGATGACTCTTGACATACATCCGGGCCGGATTCTGACTCTCCAGAGCATCTTTTACAGACTGCTTCAGCAACTGATAGGCTTGATAGTAACCACGAGCTGCCAGTGCATTCTTTCTTTCCTTGTCCGCCTCATTATTCTTAGGATCCCAATTACCACTTCTCACTTTCTCGAGCAGGCCCTCGGTAATCTTGTAGCCCTCGATAGACAAGGAGTTGTAACTATCCTTGATATAGGTTGCATCCATCATAGACAGAATACTCTCCGTATTTTGAGCCACGGGATGCACACCGGCAGCTTCCATAGCCGATACCACCTTGGGACGCATCTTCATCCACATCAAGCGAAGCCGGGATGCATAAGGCGAAGGCTCATAATGATCCAGACGAATGTCCTCCCCGAACGGGTTCTCTTCCTGAACTGAGTGGCCGACTTGCTTCATCATTGAGAGCAGTTGATCTGCCATTTCATCCCGGCCGATGGAACGGAGAGCTCCGGCAACGCGACCAGCCCTTGAAGTATAGCCGCCATCTATAGCAGCCACGACGACCGGCGTAACATCGCGGAGAGAAGCCAAGCAAGTACGCGCCTCCAGTGCATTGCGCCGATAATAATCAGGGCCGACCAGCAGAAGCGCATAGGCAAGCGGGTATATATGAACGCCGTATTGGGGCTCCATCTCAACAGACGGAGGAAGCGAAGCTTTGATATCCAAGAGCGACGTGCCAAAAGGCAGTTGCAGGATGTTGTTGGCTGCAGCATCACTGCGGACAATCAATTGCTGAGGCACAACGCTTTTGCCGCTATAGAAATACAACGACAACTCCGGAGACAGACACCAATTGTCACCGAACTTGCTGTTCAGATACTCAACAATGAAATACCAGTACGACACATACCAAACGGTTGAGTCTCCTTCGCTACCCGGATAGCACGGGATATACCACCCCTTGATGACCATCTTAAGAAAGCCACTATCTACGAGCCGCTCAGTATGAGTGCGGCCCAGCGTATCAGCGCCATGGATAATCAGGTTTTCACCGTGAGCATCCTGGTATTCTTTGAGCACAGCCAACGACTCTGCCTGCTTCTCTTGAATGGTTGCCATACTTGTCTATTTTAGCCCATATTCATTAGTTTATTTTGTTGCGAAATAATTAGTTTATTTTGCAGAACATCATCAATTCGCCTTGCAAAGATACAACAAAATAATTAACAAACAAACATATACACAAGTTTTTGCTGTGGAGCCATTAGTTTATTTTGCAAAAACACTCTCTCTATCGAATGAGTATGGAAGCCAAAGAGCCGTGTACGGTGAAACAGGCAGTCGACCGGCCAGTCTTGGCGGGGGCAGCCTAAATCACTAGGGAAGAGATGCCCGGTCGGGGCCGGGCATAACGGGAACGAAGAAGATGGGCGGGACGAAGACGGGCGCAGCGGATTATTTCCCGGCGGCCTTTCCGGCAGATTTCGTGGCGGAGGAAGGATCCTTGAAGAGTTCCTTGAGGCTGCCGATGCTGCTGAGCATAGCGGAAGCGTCATAGGGCATATACACCGTCCGGGTATCGGGACCGGCCGTCATCCCTTCGAGGGTACGGATGTACTTTTCCGCCAGCATATAGTTGGCGGGAGAAATATCGGAATTGCCAATAGCGGCCGCCACTTTGGCGATGGCCTCCGCCTCGGCGTTGGCAACCGCAATTTTCGCGGCGGCTTCACCTTCCGCCAACAGGATATTGGTCTGCTTTTCGGCATCGGCCTGGTTGATTTTCGAGGTCTTTTCGCCTTCGGATTTCAAGATAGCGGCTTCCTTCTCACCTTGGGCACGAAGGATTTTCGCCCGTTTTTCGCGCTCCGCCTGCATCTGCTGCTCCATCGCATCCTTAACCGAAGCCGGCGGCGTGATATCCTGCACCTCGACGCGATTGACTTTGACGCCCCATTTGTTGGTCGCATCGTCCAGCACATCCCGGAGTTTCGTATTGATGGTATCCCTCGAGGTGAGGGTCTCGTCAAATTCGAGTTCGCCGATGACATTCCTCAAAGTCGTCTGGGTCAGTTTTTCAATGGCATCCGGAAGATTGGCAATCTCGTACATCGCCTTGACCGGGTCCATAATCTGATAATATAGGATGGCGTTGATGCTGGTCATCACATTGTCCTTCGTAATAACGCTCTGCGGAGGAAAGTCAATCAGTTGCTCGCGAAGGTCAATCTTCTTGGTCAGGCGGGTCCGGACATACTGACGGCCGCTCACATCCGTAACGACATAACGGTAATACATCTCACGGGGACGGTCGAGAATGGGCCAGATAATGTTGATGCCTGAAGGAAGCGTACGATGATATTTGCCAAGCCTTTCGACAATCTGCGTTTCGCTTTGGGAGACAATCATCAATCCTTTTACGATGAAAAGGAGGACAACAAGGGCTACAATGCCCACAATAATGTATAATCCAATCATATTAAATGGGTTTTACGGTAAGAATGATACTATCTATGTTCAGAACCTCAACGGTCGTTCCTTTGGCAATGAAAGTTCCGTCCGCGCTGACGGCTTTCCAGTCATCCCCGTCGATGGCAACCCTGCCGGAGCCGGTCCCGGGGTCGATATCCGCAGAGACTTTTCCTCTTTTCCCGACCAGCGCATCGGCATTCGTCTTTCCCCCCGCCTTCTCTTTAAAAAAGAACTTAAGAATCAAAGGACGAATGAAGACAAAGGCCAGAAAGGAGAAAAGGGCAAAGAGCAGAATCTGCCACAACAAGGAAGCAGAAAAGGCGGAAGCGACGGACGCCGCCACCGCACCGACGCTGAAACACGCGACGGCAAAACCGCTTGTAAAAATTTCAACAATGAAGAAACAAAGCGCAACGATAATCCAGATATGCCAGGGTTGTATCATATCGAAAAAACAGTCTTAAGCATCAATGTCGGACACCAACCTGATTCGTTTGACCTCAAGGGTCTTGTCATCCACCAAGTTAAGGACAATGATAGAGGCCCCCTCCGCCAATTCATCTTCCCCCAGCGTAATGGCATCATACTCACTGACAACGCCCTTGACGCTAACCCAAACTCTCCCCTTTCCTTGGTTGGCAGAAGGAACGGGAACGAGAACCTTACCCTTGTATCCGACGACTTCCGCTCCGTGGTTCACCGTGCGGGCGCGCTGCATCTTGATTAGGGAGTTGAAAATACCCGACATCAAAACGACGAAAATCAAGCCGAAAAGAACGGAAAAAATTCCATTCCACATAGGTTTGAGAAGGTCCGACATAATAATGAAGCTCCAGCCGGCTCCGGCCACGAAAATGAACAGATTGCGGAAGACAAGGAGATTGCCGTCGCCGTTCAGCACATCCGTCACCGCATCCTCATCATCGTCGGTAAATATCATCACGGTTTGAACAACGAATATAATGGTCGCCACAATAGCGGCAATCCATATCGCTTTCATTCCAAGAGGCAGGGCCACCCAAGCAAGAAGTACCATATCCAATCTATCAGTTACCGTGATCATACGGACAACAAATATAGGAAACATCCAGTAAAAGAGCAAAAAAAACTTACGGCCGCTTGCCGACAAGCCGTCAATCCAAGCGAAACAGCGGAGAGGGAACTTGGCGGGGCAGCACGCGCAAAATAGGCCGGGGGAACTCCTCTTCACTGCACGACGCGCCCGAAACAAATGCATCCAGCACCGCCTCGCTTGCCTCCCGGGCCCGTTGCGGAGTATTGTTATGCTGACTCAGATGACAGAGAAAGACATAGCGGAGCCCCGGATGGACATATCGTTCCAAGGCCTCTGCCGCTGCATCATTGGACAAATGGCCGTGACCTTGACAAATACGCATTTTCAGTTGATAGGGATAAGGGCCGCCCATCAGCATCTCCACATCGAAATTGGACTCCATCACCACATAGTCCGCCTCCCGGGCACAGGCGATGGCTTCATCCGTCATACACCCTACATCGGTCATCAGCACCAGCGTTCCTTCGGGGGTACGAATTTGATAGCCGACGGTCTGCGTGGCGTCGTGGGGCACTTCAAACCATCGCACAGAATAAGGGCCGACCTGCGTCTCGCCTTCCTCGGCCAACACAGCTCTGCAACCATCGATATAATCGCGGGTGAAACTATGCCGCGCCAAGGCCTTGTGCAAGGTGGACGTGGTAAAGACGGGCCGGGGAAAACGCTTACAGAATGCGCCCAGGCTACGGATATGGTCCAGATGATCGTGGGTAACGAGGATTGCGCTGAATGCGTTCAAGTTCATTCCGTCGGCCTGCATAGCCTGTTTGACGCGCCGCGGACTGACACCGGCATCCACCAGAATCCCATCCTCCCCGTTTCCCAGGTAATAGCAATTGCCGCAGCTGCCGCTGGAAAAACTTTTGAAATACAACATTAGAAGCTATCTTGATTCTTTTGATAAAAAGATTTATGGAGATATTTTGAGATAGATTTACTTCTTGAAGAAGGAGTGTAGTGTGGGCTACACGACTGATGAAAGGAGGAAATATAGCCAAAATAGAACATAAAGATGAAAATTAAAGAGAATCAAAATAGCTTCTCATTCCTCACAATACTTTTTGATGACGCTATAAGCATCCGACACGCCCAACTCTCCGGAGCGCGACAAATCGATACAGCCTTTCTCCCTGTCTTTCAAATAAATGAGCACAAGCCCTCTGTTGAAATAGGCATCCCCCATATAAGGATAGAGGGAAATGGCCTTGTCATATTGCTCGATGGCCTTGATATGCTCCTCGCCAAGACAATAGAGATTGCCCAGGTCAAAATATATATAAGGTAGGTTGCCCAACAGGCCGGAAGCCTCCTGCAAGTCGCGGATGGCTTCGGAATAATCGTAGCGCCGCGTCACCCGGTCCCGCACCCGCGCCCGGGTCTGGCCGGCTTCATCCATCGAGAGTACCTGCACATTATCTTCAATTGAGGAAATGAAATCAATCACCTCCGCCCGCAGGACCGCCCGGTTGAGCAGGTAGAATGCCTTGTTATAACCTTTCTCGCCCTCGATGGCCTTGTCAATGCAGTTCAGCGCCAGGTTGTAATGTTTGAGCGAACACTCGTTCATCGAACGGACGAAATCTGAATTCGAGTCAGGCGCAATCCAATCCGCCGGGGCGTCCTGAGAGGCCAGCACGACCGGAACGGGCAGCGAAGCGAAGAAACGCGACAAGGCGGGATGCTCGTAACTGCGCGAAAGGGCGTAACGGGTATGGTCGGCTTCTTTGGCCAGGGTGAAGCGGTACAGCGGACGCAGACGGATGTCCACATCGCGGTGCTGGAGAAGTTCGTCGTTAAAGTCTTTCTTGGCAAAATCGGCGTCCAGGCTCAACAGCGCGCCGTATTTGCGCGTAGTGTCAGCCAGCGACTGCTGATCAACACTTTGGCGGGCAGTGTATTCTTTCACCTTGGCGCGCGCAGTATCGTAGTCCTTTTTAGAGCCGCGTTTGTCGCCCAATTTGAGTTTGACGAAAGAACGGTTCATATAGGCCTTGGCAAAATCAGGATAGAGGCGGATGGCGATGTCATAATCTTCCAATGCATCGCGCCAGCGTCCCATCTCGATAAAGACGGCCGCCCGGTTGAAATGAGCCAGCACATTGTCGGGATTGATGTCCAGCACCCGGTCCAAATCGCCCAGGGCATCTTCAAACTGTCCCACCTGGGTATAGACCAAGGCACGGTTGTAGAGTGTCAGCGAATTGCCCGGTTCCGAATCCAGCACCCGGTTAAAATCCGCCATTGCATCGTTGAAACGCTTGAGTTCGTAATATATCAGCGCCCGGTTAAAATAGGTGTAGGTATTCTTCGGATCAAGTTCGATGGAACGGCTCATATCTGCCAGAGCCTTGTCGAACTCTCCTTTTTCCGCAAACAGGCGTCCCCGCCGCATATAGGCCTCCGGCTCGAAACGGTCGAGTTTGATGGCCTTGTTGTAATCGGCCAGCGCCTGCACGGTGTCTTTCAGATAGAGATGGGCAGCCCCGCGGTTCAGAAATGCGGAAGGGTCGCGGGGTTCACGGCGGATATACCAGTCGAAGTCCTCCACCGCCTTCTCGAACTGACGCGAGAGAAAATAAGTCACTCCCCGGCTGTAGTAGAGCCCCGAGAAACCGGGACGCAACGACATCGCTTTTTCCAGGTCCGCCAGCGCCAGGTCATATTCCCCCGTCCGGCTTTCGGTGATGGCCCGATAGTGGTAGCCCGAGGTAAAAACGGGATTGACACGCACGCAACGGTCAAAATCCGCCCGGGCTCCCCGCAAATCCCCCAGGTTGTATTTGGCGATACCCCGGAAGAAAAAGGTGTGGCAATCCGAGGTGTCGAGACGGGCCAGGATGTTGAAATTTTCGATGGCCTGGGCAAACTTCCCGTCCGCCAGCGACCGCCTTCCGCGGGACATAAAAACATCCTTGTCATACTGCGCATATGACAAACCGGCAGACATCAGCAGCATAAACAGCAAACTGACAACATATTTGACGCTTTTCCTCAAAAAATCCTGTTTTCGCTTTGCAAAGATACTAAAAGATACTTATTTTTGCGACGATTTATGAGACAACTGAAATCAATAAGCCTTTTCTTCCTGTCCATCCTGCTGGCTACGACACCCTTGACCGCGCAAAACAGTTTCTCGTCGACGGAAAAGGCGGCGGCCAATGTCATCTACCCCGCCGGACTGCAGGCCGATGTGGAATTCCTGTGCAGCGAAGTCTGCGAAGGGCGCGCCTGCGGCAGCGTGGGCGGAGTCCTGGCTTCGCAGTGGGTCAAAGACCATTTTCTCCGCTGGAAATTGACTCCGATGGAGCCGGACTATTACCTCTTTTCACCGGGTGGGGAAAACGGTCCCCTCATCCATTCGGTCGCCGGAATGATTCCCGCGAATTTCTGGCTGGACAACGGGAAGTACATCCTGGTATGCGCCCACGGAGACGGACTGGGCATCTTGCACGAAAAATTGTACCCCGGCGCGGATAGCAACGCCTCCGGCGTCGTGGCTACCCTCAAGCTCGCCCACCTCTTTTCCAGTATGAGAATGCTGGGGAAAAGCGGCTCCACCTCATTGATATTCATCATTCTGGACGGGAAAGAAAAACGGAGTATCGGCGCAAAGGACCTGGTTGCACGCATTCGGGAAGGACGTTTCTGCGACCCCCGCAACGGGCAAGTCATCCGTGAAAAAGACATTCGTATGCTGATTGACATAGACCAGATCGGTTCCACTCTTTCCCCGCTCCATAAAGGCAAGAAAGAATACCTGATGATGCTGGGCAACGAACGCTTGAAAAACGGCCTTTCTGAAACGGCAGGCACCATCCGGCGGGAATGCGGCAATAAATTGGATCTGGGCTTCGACTATTACGGAAGCAAGAGTTTCACCGAGATTTTCTATCGTCTGGCCGACCGGGAAGCCCTGGGCGGATGCTCTTTCCCGCTCGTCTTTTTCACCTCCGGCATCACGATGAACAACAACAAGCCCTGCGACACCCCCGATACCCTTGACTACGAAGTGCTGAAAGAGCGAATTCTATTCATCTTTCATTGGCTTTGCCGGATTATTTAAGAAAAATCCGTATCTTTGTAAGTTATCGTATCGAATTGGCTTATGAAAGATTTTTTGAAACTGATGCGCAGGTTGGTACGCCCGTATATGGGCAGCCTTTTCGGATCCATCGGTTTGAACATACTCTCCGCGGTATTCAACATTTTTTCTTTTGCCTTGATCATCCCTATCTTGCAGATGATTTTCGGCATCAACGAACTGCGTTACAACTTCACCCCTTGGGACAGTCCGGACATAGGCCTGAAAGACAAAATCACAGACAACCTCTATTATTATGTCAGCGTCCTGATTGAGCGTTTCGGGGCCTCGAGCGCTCTGCTTTATCTGGGTCTGTTCCTGGGCATTATGACGGCCTTGAAATGCGCCTGCTATTTCGGTTCCGCCGCCGTGATGATTCCCCTGCGCACCGGCATCGTACGCGATTTGCGGGTGCAGATTTACAACAAGATGCTTAGTCTTCCGCTCGGATTTTTCTCTCAGGAAAAGAAAGGCGACATCATCGCGCGGATGAGCAGCGACGTGGGTGTGGTCGAAGCGACCATTTCCACCAGCATCGATATGCTCATCAAAAACCCCATTCTGATTCTCTTCTACTTCGGAACCCTGATTTTCATCAGTTGGGAAATGACCTTGTTCACCGTACTGGTCGTTCCCTTGATTGCCTGGGGCATCAGCGTATTGGGAAAAAATCTCAAACGGGAGTCTACGGAAGCCCAGGTCAAACTCAGCGAGACAATGTCCCAACTGGACGAGACCCTCGGAGGCCTGCGCATCATCAAAGCCTTTATCGCCGAACGGAAAATGAAAGAGCGTTTCTCGCACACCGTCAATGAACAACGCCGATTCGCCAACAAGGTGGCCGTCCGTCAGTCCGCCGCCCATCCCGTCAGCGAATTTCTGGGTACGGTAATGATTATGCTGGTCCTCTGGTTCGGCGGCACCTTGATTCTAAGCGCCCACGCGCCCTTTGACGCCCCCACTTTCATCTTCTATATGGTGATTCTCTACAGCGTGCTCCAGCCGCTCAAGGATTTCTCCCGGGCCTCCTACAACATTCCTGTCGGACTCGCCTCGATGGAGCGCATCGACAAGATTTTGGCGGCCGAAAACAACATCGTGGAGAAAGCGGACGCCGCATCCATCCATTCTTTTGAAGATTGCATCGAACTCAAAGGTCTGTGCTTCAGGTATCCTGACGGCAGCAAAGAGGTGCTCAAGGACATCAATATTACCCTGAAAAAAGGAAAGACGGTGGCGCTGGTCGGGCAATCCGGGTCGGGCAAATCCACCCTGGTGGACCTGATACCCCGCTACTACGATGTGACGGCGGGCAGCATTTCCATCGACGGCACCGACATCCGCGACCTCAAAGTCCGCGACCTGCGCGCCCTCATCGGCAATGTCAACCAGGAAGCCATCCTGTTCAACGATACGATTTTCAACAACATCGCCTTCGGCGTGGAAAACGCCACCCGCGAACAAGTCATTGCTGCGGCCAAAATCGCCAACGCCCACGACTTCATTATGGAAAAAGAGGAAGGGTATGACAGCAACATCGGCGACCGAGGCTGCAAACTCTCCGGCGGACAGCGTCAGCGCATCAGCATCGCACGCGCCATCCTCAAGAATCCTCCCATCCTGATTCTGGACGAAGCCACTTCAGCGTTGGATACGGAGTCTGAAAAACTGGTCCAGGAAGCCCTCGACCGCCTGACTTCCGACCGCACCACCATTTCCGTGGCCCATCGTTTGAGTACCATTAAGGATGCGGAT
Source organism: uncultured Bacteroidia bacterium (assembly GCA_902787255.1). GTDB lineage: Bacteria > Bacteroidota > Bacteroidia > Bacteroidales > UBA932 > Cryptobacteroides. The sequence goes on along the minus strand of CADAFY010000017.1, from coordinate 15,793 downwards.
GAAATCTGCGTGATGCACGAGGGCGTCATCGTGGAAAGGGGTCGTCACGAAGAACTGATCGCCCTCAACGGCTATTACAAGAAACTGATTGATATGCAGGCCTTGTAATGAAACCCTGCTTCAGAAATATCGGTAGAGGCGTATTGGCGGTCTATGTCATCGTCATTCTTTGTCTGTGCTTGGGCACCTTTCAAGGACCATCCGGAATGTGGAAGACCCTGTGGGGCATCCAAATGGACAAAGTCATTCATTTCATTATGTATCTTCCCTACCCCTTGCTGGCCCTCTGGGCTTTCTACAACGGGGAAAAATGGGGACGCTTTCTGCTCATCGTCCTGCTGATAGGGGTAGGATACAGCGGAGCCGTCGAGTTGATGCAGGCCCTCTTCACCGACAGCCGCAGTGCGGAATGGGGCGATTTGCTGGCCAATTCTCTCGGAATGGGGATTACCTGCCTGCTCAGCGCCCTGGTCTTTTTTATTCGAGATAAGGTCAGACAATGAGAAAATGGCTGCTCATACTGGGGCTGCTTTGCTCCTTGCTTTCCTTGCAAGCCCAGGACGCGAATACGAAGCAGGCGCTCTGTGACAGTCTGTCGGTCTTGCTCGAAGAGCGAGGCGGTGTTCGCGCCAAAATCACCCTCAAACGCATCCTCAAGCGCAGCGGACGGACGGACTGGTATTTCAAGGAAAATCTGGGCGATTACCCTTTCCGGCAAGCGGATATTCCCTGGCTGCGGAAACAACTGAAAGCCCTGGCTCCCGCGCCCTACGACCGATATCCCATCGACCGCATTTATGTGGGTCAGCAGACAATAGAGAATCTGGTATGCATCCCCTACACCCGGGACGGGAAAGCCGGCAAATCTGCCTACGCACTGGCCAAAGCGCCGGCGGCGGTTCCCGCCTTGGTACGAAAGGAGTCGGGCGAACCCTATCAAGAAGGACTCTCCGGGCGGCACATCGCCGTCTGGAACAGCCACGGGCTATATTATAACCAAGTCAACCAATGCTGGCTGTGGCAGCGGGCTCCCTTGTTCGGCACCCTTGAAGATGTATTCAGCACCAGTTTTGTACTGCCTTTCCTCGTCCCTATGCTGGAAAATGCCGGCGCCGTGGTACTGCTGCCGCGGGAAAGGGATTTCTCGACAATGGAGTCCATCGCCGACAACGACGAAGGCGGCTCATCCCGCTGCTTGGGTACAATGGAACGCCAAGGCACGTGGGAAGAGCGGCAGGACGGCTTTGCCGACACGCAGGAAGTCTACTCCGGCACGGAAACGCCCTTCGGGAACGGGACCTATCTGACGACAAAAGGAGCCGCCAAAGCCAATGCCTTCCTCACCTGGCACCCGAATATCCCCCGAAAGGGCAAGTACAGCGTCTATGTCTGCTATCCTTCCTTCAAGGAAAGCACCACGGCCGCCCGCTACACCGTCCGGCATCGGGGCGGCAGCACGACCCTGCTGGTCAACCAGCAGATGGGCGGCGGCACCTGGATTCACTTGGGCCGCTTCGAATTGGACAGCAGCAGTGTCGTCATCCTGAACATCGCACGGCAGCCCCTGGACACAAGCATCGTCTGCGAGCCCGCCCTGTCCGGCAAGGCCCGTTGGGCGGAAGGCGCCCGGTATTGGATGCAATGGGCCGGTGTCGATTCCACCGTTTACAGCCAGAACAAGCACGGACACGACTACCGGGACGATTTTATGTCCCGCGGGGCGTGGGTCGGTTGGTTGTGCGGCGGCTCCCGGGTCTGTCCCCGCGGCTATCTCCCGCCCAAGGACGCCGACGGCCATCCGCAGGCACTCCGTCCCGGACTGAACATTCCGCTGGACCTGTCGCTGGCCCTCCACACCAACGCCGGTTTCTACCAGGCCGACTCCACCTACGGCACCCTCGCCATCTACACCCTGCTGTGCGAGAAATCCCGCAAACTCCCCTCCGGAGAAGATAGGCAATGCCAACGAGAATTGGCCGATCTGGTCCAAAGCCAGGTGGTCGATGACATCCGCGCCCAGTTCCATCCCGAATGGCGGCGGCGCGAGTTGTGGGACCGTTCCTACAGCGAAAGCCGGACCCCCGCCGTTCCCGCGCTGTTATTGGAAATACTCTCGCACCAGAGTTTCAACGATATGAAACTGGGACTCGACCCCCGATTCCGTTTCTGTGTTTCGCGCGCTGTCTACAAGGGAGTGCTGAAGTTCCTCAGCAACCGCTACCGCATCCCCTACTGCGTGCAACCGCTGCCCGTCCGGGACTTTGCCGCCCGGCTCGGCAAGGACGGAAAGGTCACGCTTTCCTGGCTCGATACCCCGGACAGCCTGGAGCCCACCGCCCGGGCCCGTTTCTTTATCCTGTCCACCCGTATGGATGAGGGCGGCTTCGACGATGGCAAACGCATCGAAGCGCAAAAGGACAAGAACGGAATTTGGAGCGCACGCGTACCCTTGAAAGCCGGGCATCGTTATGATTTCCGCATTCAGGCAGCCAACGCCGGCGGTTGCAGTTTCCCTTCTGAAACCCTGTCGGTGGGATGGGCGGCGGACAGCAAAGGAACGGTGCTGATTGTCAACAATTTTGACCGAATTTCCGGACCTGCCGTCATCGAAGGAGAAGAACGCGCACACTTTGATTACGCCCTGGACGGCGGTGTGGCGTACGGACTTGACTGCGCCTATATCGGCGATATGTACGAATCTCGCCGGGACCGGGAGTGGATGGACGACCATTGTCCGGGCTTCGGAGCCAGTTGGCAGGATTATGCCGGACAGATTCGCGGCGGAAACCGACTGGATTATCCCGTCCTGCACGGGAAGGATTTCTTCGAGAAGGGGTACAGTTACTGTTCTTCCTCCGCCTCCGCGTATGCCAAAGGGCGTTTCGGCAACGATGCCTTTTTGCTGATTGATTTGATTTGCGGCAAACAGACCCGCCAACAGGACTTGCACGGGAAAGTCCGTTATGAAGTATTCCCGACCGCCCTGTGCGAACGGCTGGAGGCCAACGCTGAAAACGGAACGCACCTGCTGGTTTCCGGTTCCTATATTGCCAGCGACTTGTGGGACCCGATTTTTGCCGCGGACACCACGGATCGATGCAAACAAGCACAGGCCTTTGTCCAAAACACGCTGGGCTGGCGCTGGATGACCGGCCGGGCCAGCCGCAGCGGAAGAATCTGGGCGATGCATCCCGGCAAGGGTTTTGACGCCGTAAACATCCGAAAAGGCACCGCCTTCTGCACCGACAACCGTGAAGATTTCTACCGCATCGAATCTCCGGACGGTCTGGTCCCCGCCCAAAAGCAGGCAAAAACCATTTTCCGTTACCAAGATAACAACATTTCTGCCGGAGTCGCCTACGAGGGACCCGGCCACAAAGCCGTCAGCCTGGGCTTTCCGCTGGAAAGCCTCGTCTCGGCCGACGACAGAAAATCCATCATCGATGCCGTCCTGGCATTTTTCAACACCCCGCAATTATGAGTACCCATATCGTCATTATGGCCGGCGGCGTCGGCAGCCGTCTCTATCCCTTGAGCACACCGGAGCACCCCAAACAGTTCCTGGACCTGCTGGACTGCGGCAAGAGCCTCATCCGTCTGACCTACGAGCGTTTTCTGCAAGTGGATGCGCAAGCCCGTTTCTGGGTGGTAACCTCCGAGAAATACCTTCATTTCATCCACGAGCAACTTCCCGAATTGCCGGACGATCAGATTCTGGCCGAACCGGTGGCCCGCAACACCGCCCCCTGCATCAGTTATGTCTGCCGCAAAATCGCCTTGCGCTACCCCGACGCCCGCATTATGGTCACCCCTTCGGATGCTTATGTGCCGGATTGGGATGCCTTCGCCCGGACCAGCCGCTGCGCCCTGGACTTCTGCGGGAGCCGCGAGAGCATCGTCTGCCTGGGCATCGAGCCCTCCTTCCCCAGTTGTGAATACGGCTACATCCAGGAGAAGCCCGGCGACCTTTTCACCCAGGCGGGCGAAGTCATCCGCAAGGTGGAAGCCTTCAAGGAAAAACCCGCGACAGAGGTGGCCGAACGCTACCTGGCCCAAGGCGGCTATTGGTGGAATGCCGGCATTTTCGTCTGGGATGTCGCCGTGGTCGAACGCCAACTTCGCCGCTATGCCCCGCAAATCGAGGCCGTAATGGATGAGATGGCACCCGCCTTCTACACCCCGCAGGAACAGGAACGCGTCCGCCAACTCTTCCCCACTTGCGACAAAATATCCATCGACTATGCCGTGATGGAGAAATCGCCGGACATCTATATGGCTCCCTGTCACTGGGAATGGAGCGACCTTGGCAGTTTCGAGGCGATTGAAAAAGTGAAAGCCCGTCAATAAGCCCATTTTGGAGGGAAAAACAATAATTTTTCAAAAATTATTTGCAAATATTCCCCAAATGATATACCTTTGCAGTCCCAATTAGGGAATGGATTGATTCGTTAGCTCAGTTGGTAGAGCACAACACTTTTAATGTTGGGGTCTTGGGTTCGAGCCCCAAACGGATCACAAAAGGATTGCTTCCTTAGCTCAGTTGGTAGAGCACGACACTCTTAATGTTGGGGTCCAGGGTTCGAGCCCCTGAGGGAGCACAAGAGAAGACAGGCGACTGTCTTTTTTTGTTTCCACCCGGTCAAAGCACATCTGATATGGTTGAAATCGACAATTTATCCTTCCGCTATGGGCGACGCGAAGTGCTCTCGCAACTTTCCCTCACCCTGGAACCCGGCAAGATATACGGGCTTTTCGGGGAGAACGGCACCGGCAAGACCACCTTCCTGAGTCTGCTTTGCGGCCTGAAAAAGCCGAGCGGAGGAAGCATTCGCGTACCGGTGGGCGGCACACCGTGGCAGCGCAGCCCGGAATTTCTGGAATGGGTGTACTTCCTGCCCGACGACTTCTCCGTCTACAGCGGCACCCCCGTCCGTTTCGAAAAGGACTTCGCGCCCTTCCGCAAAGGATTCGACAAGGAAGGCTATTACCGACTGCTCGAGCGCTTTGGCATCGACATTCATCAGCGTATGGACCGGATGTCCTACGGTCAACTGAAAAAGGTACATATCGCCTTCGCCCTGTGTTCGGGAGCCGGACTGCTGCTGATGGATGAGCCGACCAACGGTCTGGACGTCCCTTCCAAGGCCGCATTTTGCGAGACGGTCAAACGTTTCAGCCTCGGACAAGGTACCGTCGTCATTGCCACGCACCAAGTGCAGGATGTCGCCGACCTGATTGACCAAACCCTCTCACTGGCGCATTGATGATGGAAAGATATTTCTCCTTTTCCCGCTTGGGGTCCGTGCTGAAAACCGACCTGCAGAACGCCCGGAAGAATATGGGGCTCAGTTTCCTCCTGATGTCCACTTCCGGTGCCCTCACATATCTTTTTGTCCTGATCCTCCGCTGGTTGGCGGGATGGAATGAACTCACGCTGGGTGGCGACGCCCGCGGTTTCATCTTCGGGGTGATGATCGCGACGCTCTGCATTGTCACGCCGGCCCGTTGCTACGGCTCCGTTACGGAAGTGAGGGCGGGACGCTTCTTCCTGCTATTGCCGGCTTCCGTCTGGGAAAAAAGCCTGTCGATGATACTCATCTGCGCTGTCGTCATTCCCGTTGCGGCTTGTGCAGTCTATTTCGGGCTCGACGAATTGCTTTGTTTAATAGACCCCTCCTGTGGTACTCCCCTTCTGAAACTGATGGGAGAAGAGATTTGGGGAATAACGAGCGCAATACCCTATAGCCTGACGTTTCTGCTGGGAGCCATCTTCTTCAAGAAAAGCAAAATGGCGAAGACCATCGGCTGCATCCTGCTGTTTTATATGGTCGGCAGCATCCTTGCAGGGTCTTTCCTCGGGAACATCGATATCCATTTCCTAGATACCGCCACCCTCTCTATTGACCTTTCCTGGTTCAGCGGGGCGATGGGGTTGATTCTGATGGCATTGATTGTCTGGCGCGTACGCACCCTTCAACACTGAGCAATCAAAACGGCACTATATTTTTTCGGCACAGGCGATGCCGTCCATCGCGGAAGAAACGATGCCGCCCGCATAGCCGGCGCCTTCTCCGCAGGGATAGAGCCCGGGAACACTGAGGCTTTCCAGGGTCTGCGCATCCCGCGGAATGCGCACGGGAGATGAAGTGCGAGACTCCACCCCCAGCAGCAGGGCGTCATTGGTATAATAACCGTGCATCAGTTTGTTCCCCACATAGGGGAAAGCCAGTTTCAGGCGCCAGGACACCCCTTCGGGCAGCAATTCGTGCAAAGGAGCGTTGATAGCGCCGGGATGGTAGGAAGTCGCCGGCAGGTTGGCGGAAGGAATGCGTCGGCAGAAATCCATCATCCGCTGGGCCGGGGCTTTGAGCGAATCCGAAAAGGCGAACATTTTCTTTTCGATATTCGCCTGGTAGTGCATCATCGACAGGGCACCGTAGCGGGCATATTCTTCGGGCACATCCTCCGGTTCCACCTGGACGACTACGCCGGCATTGGCCCATTTTCCACTGCGGGCGGAATTGCTCATTCCGTTGAGCACCAATTCTCCGGCAGCCGTTGCCGAAGGCACCAGTACGCCGCCCGGACACATACAGAAAGAGAATACGCCGCGGCCTTCCACCTGCGTGACGAAGGAGTACTCCGCCACCGGCATAAAAGGCTGCCAACGGCCGTGGTATTGGATTTTGTTGATGAGCCACTGCGGATGCTCGGCCCGGACGCCGATGGCCAATCCTTTGGCTTCCAGCGCCCAACCTTTGCGGTCGAACAATTCGTAGATGTCGCGGGCGGAATGTCCCGTCGCCAGGATGACCTTGCGGGCCGTAAAGACCGCTTCGGCTTCGTGTCCCTCTCCGGATACCCGGCCCGTCAACTTCAACTGTCCGTCCGCCAGCCGCTCAATCTCCACGATACGGGTGCCAAAATGATATTCCCCGCCGTGTTCAAGAATGCACTGGCGGATGCGCTCCACCACAGCCGGAAGACGGTCGCTGCCGATATGGGGATGGGCATTCACCAAAATGTCCGGGTCGGCCCCGAACTGCACCAATTGATGCAAGACCTCCCGGATATCCCCGCGCTTGGAAGAACGCGTAAAGAGTTTTCCGTCGGAAAAAGTCCCGGCCCCGCCTTCGCCGAAGCAGAAATTGCTGTCGGGGTTGACCACTCCCTCACGCGAAACGGCCGCCATATCGAATTTGCGGGCGTGGACATCCTTCCCCCGCTCGATGACAATGGGTTTGAAGCCTCGGGTAAGCAATTTGAGGGCGGCAAACATTCCGGCGGGACCGCTGCCCACCACGAGTACGGGCTCGGCATCGTGGACATCAAGATACTCCGGAAGCCGGTAGGTCTCGGGGATTTCATCCGTACGCCAGGCATCCACTTTGTAGCGGTAGAGAATATCGCTTCCCCGCGCATCCACACTGCGCCGGGCCACCCGCCAGGAAGCCACTTTGTCGGGCTTCACGCCCATCGCCTTGGCTGCGACGGGGCGCACCATTTCGTCGGTCAGTTCCTTCCCGATTTTGCAGGCGAGTTCGATTTGTTTCATAATTCGGCGGCACGGGAAACGGGCGCCACATCCAGCGTGCAACGCTCGCCATTTTTATAATGATAATAACCGGCGAGGGCAATCATCGCCGCATTGTCGGTCGTAAACTTAAACTCCGGCAGGAAGGTCCTCCAGCCCCGTTTTTCCCCCTCGCGGACGATACGCTCGCGCAGGCCGCTGTTGGCCGATACTCCCCCGCCGATGGCGATATCCCGGATACCCGTTTGCTTGGAGGCCTTGATGAGTTTGTCCATCAGAATATCGATGAGCGTCTTCTGGAAAGAAGCGCACAAATCTTCCTTGTTGTTTTCCAGGAAGGCAGGGTCCTTCTGAATTTCATCCCGCACGAAATACAGCAGCGAGGTCTTGACGCCGCTGAAACTGTAATCCAGGCCGGGAATATGGGGTTTGGCGAAGGTAAAACGGTTTGCGTCGCCCGATTTGGCCAATTTATCGATAACGGGACCGCCAGGATAGCCCAGCCCCATCAATTTGGAACATTTGTCGAAAGCCTCCCCCACCGCGTCGTCGATGGTCTGGCCCAAAATCGTGAATGACAGAGGGCTGTCCACCCGGACTATCTGCGAATTGCCGCCGGAAACCAGCAGGCACAGATAAGGGAAAGAGGGAACGGCCAAGGGTTTGTCGGGCTGACGGACGAAACCCGCGAGGATATGTCCCTGCAAATGATTGACTTCCACCAGCGGGCAGCCCAGTGAAAGGGCCAGGGTCTTGGCAAAAGAAGTCCCCACCAGCAGCGAGCCCAGCAGGCCCGGGCCGCGGGTAAAGGCGATGGCGCTCAGTTGGGAGGGTTGGATACCCGCCCGGCGGATGGCCTCGCTCACCACCGGCACGATATTCAATTGATGGGAACGGGAAGCCAACTCCGGAATGACGCCCCCGTAGGCCTTGTGAACATCCTGGCTGGCGATGACATTGCTCAGCAAGCAATCGTCCTGCAGGACGGCCGCGGAGGTATCGTCGCACGAAGATTCTATGCCCAAAATATAGTCTGCCATATCCAAAAAACACTATGCAGGCGCAAAGATATTGAATTTTTCCGATAAAATATTTAATTTTGTAAGTTTATACCCACATTGTACGAATGGCGTTGAAGAGGAAATATATCGTCGTGAAAATATTCCGGGCACTGTACCTGACAGCGCTCAGCGCCGTGCTGCTGCTCGGCCTGGCCCTGGTCCTGCTGCAGAATCCGGGCGTGCAGACCTGGCTTTCGGGAGAAATCGTCGAAAAAGTTTTCTCGCGCATCGACGGCGACATCCGCTACGAAAAGATTCACCTCAAGCCCTTCAACACCATCGTCATCAAGAACTTGGCCATCAAGGACAAACATCCCTACCTTCCCCCGCCCGAAGTATTGGAACAATTGGAAGATTTCAAGGGTCCGCAGGACACCCTTTTTGCTGCGGAATATGTGATTGTCCGTTTGTCCATTTGGGAAATGTTCCGTCGGAACCATCCCCGGCTCCAAATAGAAAAGGCCCAGGTCAAAAACGGAGCCTTCTACCTGGTGATAGAAGACGGGCGGACCTCTCTGGAACGGATGCTCAAATTACCCAAAGACCGGTCGCGCTCCTACATCATTGATACGACCGCCGCCACCCTGCCCATCCACATCGATAAAGTGGAATTAGACAATGTGGACTATGTAATGCTGAACTACAAGCGCCAGGCTCCCCATTTCCGCAGGCCGGGCAGCGTGGACTGGGCGGATATGCACTGTTACGGTGTCACGGCCCGCGGAAGGGACCTGAACATTGAACAGGGTGTCATCAGCGGAGAAATGCTATCCTGCTCCTTCCGGGAAAAATGCGGCATCGATGTTCAACAGGTAGCGGCCCGCTTCAACATTCGGGAGGGCTATGTCAATATCGAAGACATCCTGATTCGAGACCGGTACAGCGATACAAGGGTCCCCTTCTTCCGGATGATTTACGACGGTGCCCAAGCCTTTACGGACTATGTTCATCACGTGCGAATGTACGCCAAACTCGACAAGACCGTCGTTGATACGCGCACGATCGATTACTTTTCCGACATCACGGACAGCGAAGGAATGAAAGTACGGCTCAGCGGCTATTTTGACGGTACCGTCAGCGATTTCCGCTTGAAAAATCTGGATGTCAGCATGCTGGAAGAGAATTTTTCCGCACGGATTGATGCACGGGCCATCGGATTGCCCTTTGTCGAACGCACCCGTTTTGATGTGAACATCGCCCGGATGCAGGCCAGTGACCGGGGATTGGAGAAAATCATCCGTGTCTTCGGCCGGCAGAAACTGGAGTTGCCCGACATCCGAATCCGGCAGATGGACACCCGCATCGAAGGTATGCCCAACGACATTCGTCTCGACACAAAAATCGCCAGCGACCTGGGCGCGCTCTCCGTGAACGGCAGGATTGCCAGACTGTTGGAAAAGGACCAAAACGGCGAAATTTCCTTGCAGGTCAATACGCAGCGACTGCGCCTGGACCGCCTGAGCGGCAGCGACAAACTCGGAGAAATGGACCTTACGGCGGCCCTGGCCGTCAGCCTTGACAAACAAGAGGTCCTGCATAGTCAAGTCGCCATCGACAGCATCATCATCGCCCAAATCGGCCTGATGGGCTACCCGTATGGCCCCATTGACATTCGGGGAAACATTCAGAACAAAGATTTTGCCGGAACGGCCGTCATCGAAGATGACAACCTCAAATTCTATTTTGACGGCTTGGCTACTCTGCTGGCCGATGAAGGGGCCCGCTACCATTTCAAGGCTGGCATCAGTTATGCGGATTTGCAGGCGCTGGGATTGGACGACCGGGGCCGCTCCCGCATTCATCTGGATATGATTTCGGAGCTGGATATCAACTCTGACAAAGAATTATCGGGAAGACTGGATATCGAAGACATCCATTTGGAAAACGAGAATGGCGAATACGCATTGGGAGATATCAAGGCCCGGGCCTTCACCTCCGACGGCGAGGCCCGCATCCGCCTGGACAGCGAAATGCTGGAAGCCCAATACAGCGGTTCGCGCTCCATCCTTCACTTCCTGGGGGTCAGTCTGGGACAAATGCTCTACACGGACGACAAGCCCTGGGACGGCAGCCGGTACGACCTCTCGCTCCGTCTTCTTGACACCGAAAAACTGCTGGCCTGGGTATTCCCGGGAATGTCCGTCAGCCACGGCACCAACGCCCGGCTTCAAGTGGATGAGGAAGGATGTATGCAAGGCGACATCGCCTGTGAGCATTTCGGCATCGATGAAAGCGATATTTCCGACATCCGTATCGGCCTGGACAACCGGGAACACCGCATCAACGCCCGACTGGGCTGCAAAGAAATCGACCTCGGACAATTCAATGTGGATGACATCGCCCTGGGATTGTGGGCTGACCTGAGCGACAAGAGACAGACCCTCGCCGGCACCACCGCCTCCCGCTTCACGGTAGGACCGAAAGTATGGACCGTTTCTCCGAGCCAGTTGCTCATCAACCAGGAAAAAGGCATCGTCATTGACCATTTTGCCCTCGAACACGAGTCCGAAGGTTTTTATATCCACGGAAAAATCGCCGCCCCGGATATGACCGACTCCCTTTCCCTGCGGATGAACAATTTCGACCTGGGCCTGCTCAGTGGCTTTATAAGCAGTGAAATCCCGGCGTTTGAAGGGACCATTTCCGGCGAAGCGATGTTCGGGCGCAAGAACGGACGCCTGGGCGCCGAGGCGGACATCATCTGTACCAACAGTCTTTTTGACGGACAAGAACTCGGCACCCTCCTCATCACCAGCCAATGGGAAGAAGACATCAAGCGTTATGACTTGTCAATAGACAACAGTTACAACCACGCTCCCACCTTTGTCGTGGATTTGTCCTATTCGCCATATAGCGACGATTTCTCTCTTTCGGGAGACTTCAACGGCTTTGAAATGGGTATTTTCCGCTCCTTTGTGAAAGACATTTTCCACCGGGTCGACGGACAACTCTACGGACTGGTGACCATCGAAGGCAATTTCAAAGACAGTGAGCGCCTGAAACTGGGCAGCAAGGACCTGCGCGTATCCGACGCACACCTGGGCGTAGATTACACCAAAGTGACCTACAACGTCAACAGCCCGCTGAAGGTGGACAACAACGGCATCTCCTTCCTCAACGCAAGGCTCCGGGACCACGCCGGTGCAAACGGAACCCTGAACGGGAGCATCCTCTGGAACGAGTTCAAACAACTCGGTGCAGACCTGCACATCGCCGTGGAGAAAATGGAATTGTTGGATATCAAAGAAAAAGACAAGGATTTATACAGTTTCTACGGACACATTTACGGCTCGGGTATAATGGACATCACCGGCCCGTTCAACGCTATCGTCCTTGACATTAGAGCCACCACCTCGGGAATGGCCAGCGACTTCAACCTCACGATGGAGGGCGGGGCGCAAAATACCGGTTCATCCCTGCTTAAATTCACGGCTCCTGCACCGGTGGGCAAGAAAGTCGTCATTCGCCGTAAAGTGCAGCCCAAGTCCGAAGGAGACCTGACAGTCAAACTGGCGTTGGATGTCACCCCCGACGTGACCGCCCATATCGATATCGATAAATTCAACGGCAGCCGCATCACAGCCCAGGGACAAGGACGCATCCTCCTGGACGTCCGCCCGACCCACGATATTTTCAAACTCAACGGCAATTATGTCATCCGGGAAGGAAAGGTCCGTTTTGTCGCGCTGGGACTGACCGCACGTGATTTTACCGTCAACAACGGAAGCAGCGTGACCTTCGGCGGAGATGCGATGGAAACAGCACTCAACATCGATGCCGTCTATAAGACCAAGGCTTCACTCGCCGCCTTGATTGCAGACACCACCGCCGTCAGCAGCCGCCGCGTTGTCGAATGCGGCATCAAAGTCACGGACAAACTCAAGAACCCGCACGTTGCCTTCTCCATCAATGTTCCCGACCTTGAGCCCACCATCAAAACCCGTGTAGAATCGGCATTCTCCACCGAAGACAAAATTCAGCGTCAATTCCTGGCCCTGCTGGTGACCGGCACCTTCATCCCGGATGAGCAGGGCGGCGTCCAGAACAACACCCTCTACAGCAGCGTCGGTGAGTTGATGACCACCCAACTCAACAACATTTTTATGAAATTGGACATCCCGCTGGACTTGGGCTTCAACTACCAGCCATCCACCTCGGGCACGAGTATTTTCGACGTCGCTGTTTCCACCCAACTGTTCAACAACCGGGTGCTGGTGAACGGCAACATCGGCAGCAAACAGCGCATCACCAGCGGCGGCAACCGCAACGAGGTGGTGGGCGATATCGACATTGAAGTCAAAATCAACAGTTCCGGCACCCTGCGGGCCAGCGCCTTCTCGCACTCCGCCGACCAATTCACCAACTTCCTCGACAACCTGCAGCGTATGGGCCTGGGCATCTCCTGGCAACAGGAATTCAACCATTTCGGCCACTATTTCCGCAACCTGTTCACCAAGCGGACCACCCGAAGCGTCCTGGAGCAGCAGGAAGAAGCGCAAAGACGGCGGCGAGGCAGCAAACGCGTAACGATTACAGAATGAAAGGCAAACTCTATCTGATTCCCTCCCCCCTGGGAGACGGGCCCGTCGACGAAGTGCTTCCCCGCTCCGTCCTGGAAGCCATCGGGCACATACAATGTTATGTCGTAGAGGAAGAACGAACGGTCCGGCGCTTCCTCTCCAAAGCCGGTTTGCGCGGACATATAGAAACACTCCGTTTCTACCCGCTCAACGAGCACACCGCCCCAGAGACCATTGAAAGTTATCTCAAGCTCTTCGATGACGGCTGCGATGTCGGGCTCATCTCGGAAGCCGGCCTCCCCGCCGTCGCCGATCCCGGTGCCGCGCTGGTCGCCCTGTGCCACGCCCACGGCATCAAAGTGCTCCCCTTTGTCGGGCCTTCTTCCCTGATGCTCGCCCTGATGGCCAGCGGCCTCAACGGACAGTGTTTCGCCTTCAAGGGCTACCTGCCCGCCAAGAACGAAGCGCGCAGGCAGGCGTTGCGCTCCCTTGAAAAGCGCTCCCAATCGGCCGGAGAGACGCAAATCTTCATTGAAACGCCCTACCGCAACGACGCGATGTTTGCGGACATCCTGGCCTGCTGCAGCGAACGGACGAAACTCTGCCTGGCCATCAACATCACCTGCCCGGACCAAACTATTGTAACCCATACTATCGGAGAATGGAAGAAAGAAAAAATATCGATTGGGAAACGCCCCTGCGTGTTTCTGCTGCTGGCCTGACGGACGAAGGCCCGCGGCTCGGAGAATTGGGCCTGGAAGGGATGGTATTCCACGCCTTTCACGGCTGTTTCGAGCAGGAGCGCAAAGAAGGCGCGGCTTACCGGGTGGACTTGCGCGTATGGGTGGATATGCAAAAAGCCATCGCCGGCGATGCGTTGGAAGACACCGTCGACGTGCAGCGGCTCTACGATATTGTCGCCGCCCAGATGGCCGTTCCCCGCAACCTGATCGAGACCGTCGCCGGCGCCATTCTCAAGGAGGTTCGCGCCGTTCCGGGTGTCTACGAAGCCGAAGTCACCGTATGCAAACAACGGCCGCCTTTGCAGGGAAGCCCCGCCGGCGAATCCCCCGTCTGCGAACAATCTTACGTAAAACTCAGAGGATAAGACTATGAAAATCGCCTATCTCACCCTGGGTTGCAAACTCAACTATGCGGAGACTTCCACTTACGAGCGCCTGCTCGCCCGCGCCGGTTTCGAGGCTGTCTCCTGGAACAGCGGAGAGGCCGACGCTTTCCTGGTCAATACCTGCTCCGTGACGGAACATTCCGACAAGAAAGGCCGCAACTTGGTCCGCAAACTGCATCGGCTCTCCCCTTCCGCCCCCATCTTCGTGGCAGGGTGCAGCGCCCAGTTGCGACGGGAATCCTATTGCGCCCTGGAAGGGGTCGTAAGGGTATTTTCCGCCGATGAGAAATCGAGTGTAGCCCCGGAGATTGAAAGATACCTCACAGGTGATGCTCCGGCGATGACCGGGTCCGATATGCCGACAGCGGTTCCGGACGGCGAAATTTCCCCCTGCCTGATGTTCCCGGCCTATTCCGGCAAGGAACGCACCCGCAGTTTTCTCAAAGTGCAGGACGGCTGCGACTACAAATGCCACTACTGCACCGTCCCCTACGCCCGGGGAGAAAGCCGCAACGCCCCCATCAGCCGGTTGGTGGAGATGGCCCGCGAGATTGCCGCCGGCGGCACCCGCGAACTCGTCATCACGGGCGTGAACACCGGGGACTTCGGCAAAACGACGGGAGAAAGTTTTCTGGACTTGCTGAAAGCCCTGGAAGAAGTCGAAGGCATCGAGCGCTACCGCATCTCCTCCATCGAGCCGAACCTGCTCACCGAGGCCATCATCGACTGGATTGCCGGGACATCCCGCAAGTTCCTGCCCCACTTCCATATTCCCTTGCAAAGCGGCTGCGATGCCATTCTGGAAGCGATGGGACGCCGCTACCGTACCGCTGATTTCCGCAAAAAAATCCAATACATCCGCGAAAAACTGGGACCCGAGGTTTTTCTGGGCATCGATGTCATCGTCGGGTTCCCGGGAGAAAGCGAGGCCGATTTCGAAGCCACTTACCGCTTCCTCGAAGATGAAATCCGCCCGGCTTTCATCCACATCTTCCCCTATTCCCGACGCCCGGGCACCCCGGCCGCCACGATGAAAAATCAGGTACAGGATATCGTCAAGACCGAAAGAGTCCGCCGCCTGGAGGAACTCTGCCGCCGCCTGCACAAGGAATTTGTCCGCGCCCAAATCGGACGGGAAGAGGAAGTGTTGTTCGAATCGACGGACAAAAATGGCTATATGTTCGGCTATACCCGCAATTATGTAAAAGTCAGGGCGCTTTGCGACACCGCCAAGATGGGACAACCGGTCCGTCTGCGGCTGGATGCATCGATGCTCTGTGTGGAGAATGAAGATATACTATGACAAGCATTACTTTTTTAGGAACGGGAACTTCGCAGGGTGTCCCGATGATTGGCTGCCAATGTGAGGTTTGCCGCTCCCGAGACAGCCGCGACAAACGCCTGCGTTCCAGCGCCTTGGTAGAATACAAGGGCTTGACCATCCTGGTCGATGCCGGACCGGATTTCCGTCAGCAGATGTTGCGCGAGGATGTGCGCCACTTGGATGCCATCTTGCTGACCCACGGTCACAAGGACCATACGGGCGGAC
>CADAFY010000016.1 GCA_902787255.1 uncultured Bacteroidia bacterium | reverse complement strand
GTTGCGAGGGGAGGACTTGAACCTCCGACCTCCGGGTTATGAGCCCGACGAGCTACCAACTGCTCTACCTCGCGATGTGGACTGCAAAGGTAGGCAAAATTTTTGAAACTCCAAATTTTTTTGAAAGAGAATCGAAATAGCGCCTCTTCTATTATGATCGCTTAGGGAGGAGACGGACCAGCCAGAGTGCCAGCAGCAAAAGGAACAGAAATGTGGCGGCGCGGCCGATGATATCCCCGTGCCGGACAAAGAAAGTCTCGCGGGTATTCAGATGTACCTTTCCTTTCAACACAGTCTGTGTCCACCAAGGCGTGGAAGCGACGATTTCACCGCGCTGGTTGATGAAGGCACTGATGCCGGTATTGGCACTGCGCGCCACATCCCGCCGCGTCTCGACGGCCCGTAAACGGGAATAATCCAGGTGTTGCCGGTAGCCGGGCGTGTCGCCCCACCAGGCATCGTTGGTGATGACGCAGAGCAACTTTGCGCCCAACTGCACGAATTCCCGGCAGTAGTCGCCGAAGATAGACTCATAGCAAATGACCGGGGCCACCGGAATGTCGGAGGCCGGGCTATCCGGGACAGCAGAGCCCTCAACGGAAGCCGAGTCTGCAACGGCAGAAGGCTCGGCCGGTGCATAGCAGTACAGCAGCGAGGGTTCTCTTTGGCCGATGCAGCGGGCCAGCACGCCGCCCAGCACCTCGTCGTCAAAACGCCCCAGCAGCGCGGGGAAAGGGGTGCTTTCGGTGGCGGGAACCAGACGCGACTTATGATAAACATCGAGGCGGGACGCGCCGGCATTCAGGCTCAGCGCCGAATTGTGCGACTCATACCAGAGCCCCTTCCGCAAGGGACGGGCCGTCTCCGAAGGACGCTCCACACTGACAATACGCTCGTAAGTAGAGGCCCCCATCAGCAGCGTGGCATAGGGGTAATCCTGCAAGAGCGACGCGAACTGGTTCACCGTTGCATTGTCGCGGATATCTTCCAACCAAAGACTGGAAGTAAAGGTCTCCGGAGCCATAATCAGCACCGGGTCCATAGGTCGGGCCTCACCGCCGGCCCCGCTACCAACGGCCGCTCCGTCGCCAACCCCGCTATCGGGCACCGGCATCTCACCCGCGGGCAAGTTCTCGCGTATCTGACGGGCCAGGACACTATTCTGCTCGGCCTGCGTATAAAACTCGAATTTCTCGTAAGGGTCGAAATTGGGCTGGCTGATGAGCACCTCCAGTTCCTCCCCTTCTTCCTTGGTCGTATTCCACAAAACCAGCGAAACGGCCATCGGGACCAACAACAGCAAAGGCACCGCCGTCAGCATCGCCGCTTTTGCCTTGCGGTTGAAACGCTCCCACATCCCGCCATAACGGGCCACGAGCAAACCGAACAAGCCGAGATTGAAGGCCCACACCCAAAGCGAGCCGCCCAGTACGCCGGTCCATTCATACCATTGCACGCAGGCGATGCTCCCGGCAAACGCATTGCCGAGCACCAGCCAGGGCCAAGGTATCGGTGAAACAAAATAAATCTTTTCCCAGGCCAGCCACATCGCCGCCAAGAACAGATAGGGCAGCACCCCGCGCAGGCGCTTTTTGCTCCAATGAAACAATTGGAAAATCAGCGCCATCTTGAAGGCATTGGCAAAACCGGTAAAGATGCCGCCGCCCATCGTGGCGTTGCACACCCAGAAAGTCGTAATAAAATTCCAAAGAGAAAAACTCAGCCACGCATACAGAAAAAAGCGCGGACGCCCTTCCAGCGTCATTCGGCGTTCCAAATAGAGCAGAGGCAGAAAAGCCACCAGCATCACCGGGCCGGTACCGGGCACCAGATAAGGGATGGACAGCAGCACCGCAGAGGTAAGAACCCAGAGCAGCCTCCAGCCGAAGGCACCGACAGAACCGGCACTAACGGGAGTCGCGGGGACACCCGGCCTCAGCCGCTCATACTGCCGGGCCTTTTTCATATCGCCTTGCGGGCAAAGTCCAGGGTAACGGTATAGACGGGCTGCTTCGAAGAAGGCGCCTCATACATCGCCTCGGTGAATATCTTCTCGCAGATACTCCGAAGCCCGCGCGCTCCGATTTTCTTCTCCACAGCCGTCTTCACGATGAAATCCAGCACTTCCGGCTCGACAACGAGTTGCTTGCCGTCCATCTCGAACATCTTTTCGTACTGCTTGATCAAGGCATTCTTGGGCTCCACCAATATCCGCTTCAAGGCGTCTTCGTCCAGCGGGTCCAGATAGGTAATCACAGGCAGCCGTCCGATGATTTCGGGAATCAGGCCGTAGGCACGGAAATCCTCCTGGGACACATATTGCAGGAGATTTTCCTTGTCCACTTGCTGCTTGGCAGCGGAATCAAAGCCGATGACCTGGGTATTGAGCCGCTGGGCAATGCGCCGCTCGATACCTTCAAAGGCCCCCCCGCAGATAAACAGGATATTTTGCGTATTGATATGCACAAAATCCTGCTCGGGATGCTTGCGGCCTCCTTTGGGCGGGACATTCACCACATTGCCTTCCAGCAGTTTGAGCATTGCCTGCTGCACGCCCTCGCCCGACACATCCCGTGTAATGGAAGGATTGTCGCTCTTGCGCGCCACTTTGTCAATTTCATCGATGAACACGATACCCCGTTCGGTTCGGGCCACATCGTAATCGGCCTGTTCGAGCAGACGCGAAAGGATGCTCTCCACATCCTCTCCGACATAACCGGCTTCAGTCAGTACGGTAGCGTCGACAATGGTAAACGGGACATCCAGCAGGCGGGCGATGCTGCGGGCCAGCAAAGTCTTGCCCGTACCGGTCGGTCCGGCCAGCAGGATGTTGGACTTTTCGAGTTCCACCTGGGAATCGGTCGCGTCCAGGTTGTTTTCCAGCCGTTTATAGTGATTATACACCGCCACGGACAGCACTTTTTTTGCCCTGTCCTGACCGATGACATATTGGTCGAGATACGCGTGAATCGCCTTGGGGGTCAGTTTCTTGCGGGACTCGGCTGCCGGCTTGGCCGCTTTCGCTCCGGCCTTTACAGGGGCAGGACTCACCACTCCGGCATCCTCCAAATAAGAATACAGACCGGTCACACAAGTATCGCAGATAAAACCTTCCTTCACTTGCAGAAGGAATTGTACCTGCGACTCGTCGCGTCCGCAACAAAAACAATGATGATTTTTTTTACCCGCCACTTTCTATTTCTTTTTACCCAGAATCTTGTCGATCATCCCGTATTCCAGGGCTTCCTGCGCGGTCATCCAGAAATTGCGGTCGGCATCGGCAAAGACCTTTTCATACGACTGATGGGAATGGTCGGCCAGTATCTGTATCAGTTCCTTACGGCATTTTTCAATCTCCTTGGCTTCGATAAGGATATCGGAAGCCTGCCCGCTGACACCGCCCAGGGGTTGGTGAATCATAACCTTGGAATGCGGAAGGGCCGAACGTTTGCCTTCGGCGCCTGCACAGAGCAGGACAGACCCCATCGAGGCCGCCAATCCGGTACAAATCGTAGCGACATCCGGCTCGACCAACTGCATCGTGTCATAAATGCCCAGACCGGCGGAAACGATACCGCCCGGAGTATTGAGATACAGGGAGATATCAGCCTTGGCATCCGTAGAAGCCAGGTACAGCAACTGGGCCTGGACGATATTGGCGACATCATTGTCGATGGGCAAACCCAGAAAGATGATACGGTCCATCATCAGGCGGCTGAACACATCCATCACCGCGACATTGAGTTTGCGTTCCTCAATAATCGAGGGGTTGATGTAAGCATCCACCGCACTGCGGTAGTCGTGCATCGTCAGGGAAGAAATCCCTTTCGTACTGCGGGCAAAGAGATCGAAATCGTTCATTCTTATTTGAGTTCTGCGAATTTTTCGCGGGTAATCTTCTTGGCCTTGACGGAAATCACTCCTTTGACGGCATCAATGGCCTTGCGGGTAGCCACCTGCTCCTCGATGCGGCGGCTTTCACGCTCCTGGGACAGCAGGCTCTTGGCGAAGGACTCAATCTGTTCGTCGGGCACATTGCTCAAACCGTACATCGCATACTGGTAAGCGGCAAAACCTTTGGCGGACTCCAACAGGTCGGCTTCCGTAATGCTCAAGTTGAAACGCTCCATCAGATTGTCGCGTACAATCTGCCATTTGAAGTCCTCCACGAATCCGGGCCATTCTTTCTCAATGTCTTCGGCCGTGAATTTGCCTTCGTTATTGACGAGAATCCAACGTTTGAGGAAGGCTTCGGGCAGGCTGATGTCCGCCTTCTTCAGCAGGTAAGCCTGAGCATCCCGGTCGAAGCGGAAATCGGCTTCGCTGCGGTATTCGGCGTTCAGACGCTCTTCCATCTTGGCATCAAATTCCTCGGCATTGTGCACGACATCCGGGCCGAACACCTTGTCGTAGGTCTCCTGACTCATCTTGGCCGGAGCGAAGGTCTTGACCGTCTTCACCGTCATCTTCCAGACAGGATCCATCTTGGCGAGTTCGTCCTTGGTGCATTTGAGCATCGAAGCGCGGTCGGTCTCGTTGGCGAAAGCCTCATTGACATTGACATCCAGACTGTCTCCCGCCTGAATACCCACGAAAGCGCTCTTGCAGTCGGCGGACACATTGCGCAGCGCGACATAAGCGCCTTCCACCTTGGTCTCACCGTTGACGAAATCCACGATGATGAAATCGTCTTCTGCAGCCTTATTGCCATCGGTCAATTCGCCGAACTGCTTCAGCGTCGTCTCCTTGAGGTTCTTCTTGGCCGCTTCCGTGACCGTAATGTTGTAATAAGGAATCTCATCCTTCTCGGACAATTCCAACTTCACCTCCGGACGCAGGGCATACTCGAAGGTAATGGCAATGGGTTCGGCGTCCCAATCGACGCTCTGTCCCTCCTCGGGAAGGGGTTCACCGATGAGTTTGAGATTATGCTCTTTAATGTAGTTCGTCAGGTTCTCGGAAATACATTCATTGATACAATCGGAAAGGACACGCTCTCCATAGAGGCGTTCAATCAGGCTGGCAGGGGCCATACCCTTGCGAAATCCTTTCAATTCTGCATCGCGGCGGATCTTGGCGAGCATTTTTCTTTTCTTCTCCGCATAGTCTTCCTTGACAATTTCAAGGGCGAGTTTGTAGTTGAGTGCATCAACCTTTTTTTCTGTGATTTTCATACTATTTATTAATGTTGTTTATATTCGGGTAAACGATACGTGCGTGATGTATCTGGTGCAAATAATTGCAAATTTCTTTTTTGGCCATTTCCAGTTGGCTTAACGACAACTCCGTCTCGGAGAATTGCCCTTCCCGCATTTTCCCGTCCACGATGCGGTCCACCAACTCGGCAATGCTTTCGTCCGAGTACACCTTGAGGGTACGGGAAGCCGCCTCGATGGAGTCACAAATCATCACCACCGCCTCTTCTGCAGAAACGGGCTTGGGACCGGGATAGCAAAATTCCTCCTTCCGCTCCGGGTCACCCCCCTCTTCCACAAATTTCCCATAGAAATACCCCGTGCAGGAGGTTCCGTGGTGGGAGCGGATGAAACGTTTGACCACAGCAGGCAGGCCGTATTTCTCGGCGATGACTTCCCCGTCCGCGATGTGACGGATAATCATCCGGGCGCTTTCCTCATAAGACAGCCCCTTGTGGAAATCATCGGAGCCCAACTGGTTTTCCACAAAGCATTGCGGATTCTGGATTTTCCCCACATCGTGGTACAGGGCACCGGCACGAATGAGCGACACATCGGCGCCGACTGCACGGGCGACGGCCTCCGACATATTCATCACCTGCAGGGAGTGCTGGTAAGTGCCGGGAGCGGTACGGGAAAGCAATTGCAGCAAGGGTGAATTGGTATCAGACAAATCGTCCAGGCGATGGGAAGAAACCAGCGAAAACAATTTCTCGAACAAATAGATAAAGGGATAACCCGCCACTGCCAGGAAAGCACCCATCAACAGGTACTCCCACTCTTTAACAGGAAGAGGGTTCACCCCGGAAGCGGAAAATTGGAAGGCCAGTAAGACCAACGCCATCAGTAAAAAAGTAAAAAAGGCGTTGACAAATTGTTTCCAACCTTTTGAGAAATAAGTGAAAGTAAAGATATTGAGTACCCCGGCTGAGGCCCACACGAAGAAAAGGCGCACGCCCATCGGAAGGATGAGCATAGGGAACAAGGACACGAGATAGACCGACAGCACGACCTTCTTGCGGAAGAAGGACAGCAGGAAGAGGGCCATCAGGGAGAAAGGCACCATATACAGGTGAAGGAAATTGGGATTTCCTATCAGGAAAATACACAACTGTGTGAGCAGGAAAATCATCAGCAGATAGATATAGCGATGGAAATCCGCAAAAATCTTGGCATTGGTGAACAGAATGGAAAAGAAGAGCAGAGCGACCAGCAACAGGGCGATGAACGCATTGCTCATCCACAAAAAGGCAAGTTTTCCGTCATAACCATAGTTTTTGTCAAACTCTAGCCGATAACTCTTGAGCTCCAGTTCCTTCCGGGCCGTGACTACCTCTCCCCGGGCTATGATGCGCTCTCCGCTGTGGATGACGCCGGAAGTATGGGCGATGTTATCCAGGGCTTTGTTCAACTCCGAACGGGTGCGCGTCTCGTCATAAATCAAATTGGGAAGCAGACATCTTTCCAAAATAGTTTTAATATTTTCGACAGCGGCGGAGTCCGTATTGGACTCGAACAGCAATTGCGTATTGGATTCCAACAGCCTCCGCGCGCGCTCCGGGGTATAGACATCCACCACCGGCAAGGTATCCACCAGCGTCGAAATCTCATAGCAGCAAATCGTCTGCGCCTGGGTGTTCAATTGGTCACAGAAGCCTTTGGCATAGATTTTCTTGAGCGAGGCCTTCGTCACCAGGGCAAAAGTCGGCGGCAACTTGTCCGCCATCTCGTCCGCAATACGCGGCACATTGCTATCCTTATGGTAAAAGGACCGCTGATCGCGGGTGACCTGATCCCTATCCTCTTTTTCCTGCGCTGCACTCTTGAGGACGGGAACCTCAAAAGTTGCATACAAATCGTCATACATCCACGGCTGCCCTTTCTGGAATTCGTAATTGAACTTTCCGGCACGAGGCAGGAGGTAGAACAACACGAAGAAAAGGACCAGCAGGGGGATGTAAACCCGAATGTCACGCGGGAACTTAATCTTCTCCATTTATTTAGGCGTCGATATTGGCGTAGTGGGCGTTCTGCTCGATGAATTCACGGCGAGGCGGAACATCGTCTCCCATCAAGATGGAGAAAGTACGCTCGGCTTCGGCGGCATTCTCGATGGTCACCTGACGGAGCAGGCGGGTCTCGGGATTCATCGTAGTATCCCAAAGTTGCTCATCGGACATCTCACCCAAACCTTTGTAGCGCTGCACGCGGACGCTGGCATCGTTGCCGCCGCCCATCTCCTGAATCGCAGCCTTGCGTTCCTCTTCCGTCCAGCAATATACTTGTTTCTTGCCTTTCTTTACTTGGAAAAGCGGGGGCGTAGCCAGATAGACGTGACCGCCGCGGATTAAATCCACCATATAGCGGAAGAAGAAAGTCAGAATCAGGGTGTCGATGTGGCTGCCATCGACATCAGCATCGGTCATTACAATGACTTTATTGTAGCGAAGTTTACTCAGATTCAAGGCCTTGGGATCGTCCTCCGTACCGACGGTCACACCGAGAGCCGTATAGATATTGCGGATTTCCTCGCTCTCGAAGACTCGATGTTCCAGCGCTTTCTCCACATTGAGAATCTTACCCCTCAACGGCAGAATCGCCTGAATACGGCTGTCACGGCCGTTGACCGCCGTACCGCCTGCAGAGTCACCCTCCACCAGGAAGAGTTCACATTTCTCAGGGTCACGGTTGGAACAGTCGGACAACTTGCCGGGCAGGCCACCGCCGGACATCACCGTCTTGCGGGTCGCCTCACGGGCCTTGCGGGCAGCCTGACGGGCGTTCGCCGCGAGAATGACCTTCTCGACTATCATCTTCGCCTGGGCGGGATGCTCTTCCAAGTAACTCTCCAACGCCGCACTGATGGCCGTCATCACGGCGCCGCGCACCTCGCTGTTGCCCAACTTGGTCTTGGTCTGTCCCTCGAACTGCGGCTCCGCCACTTTACAAGAGACGACGGCGGTCAGGCCCTCGCGGAAGTCCTCGGGAGAAAGGTCCCCTTTGAACTTGGCCAGCAGGTTGTTGGCCTCCGCATAAGATTTCAGCGTGGAGGAAAGTCCGCGCTTGAAACCGTCCAAATGCGTACCACCCTCGATGGTGTTGATATTGTTGACGTAAGAGTAAATTTTTTCGGAATAGCCCGTATTGTACTGGAGGGCGATTTCAATGGGAATGATTTTGTCGGTCTCCAAGCAAATAGGCTCCTGAATCAGACTCTCCGAGCCGGCGTCCAGATACTCCACAAACTCTTTGAGGCCGTATTGGGAATAGAACACATCTTTGCGATAATCCTCATATTCCTTGCCTGCTTCATCGATTTTGCTGATTTTCTTGCGGTAGTCAGTCAGCGAAAGGCGGATGCCCTTGTTCAGGTAAGCCAACTCACGAAGACGGGCCGCCAACGTGTCGTAGTTGTATTCGGAAACCGTGAAAATCTCAGGGTCAGGATGGAACTCGATGGTCGTACCCGTATCGGCAGCATCCCCTACAACAGCGACATCCGCCAGCGGCTTGCCTTTGCTGTACTTCTGCACAAAGACCTTGCCCTCACGGTGGATAGTGGCCACCAGATTATCGGACAAAGCATTGACACAAGACACACCTACGCCGTGCAGACCGCCGGACACCTTGTAACTGTCCTTGCTGAACTTGCCACCGGCGTGCAGCACTGTCAAGACCACCTCCAAGGCGGAACGATGCTCCTTGGGGTGCATTCCCGTCGGGATACCACGGCCGTTGTCCGTCACCCTGATGGAGTTGCCCTCCAGGATGCTGACCTGGATGTCCGTACAATAACCGGCCAGCGCCTCGTCGATACTGTTGTCGACCACCTCATAGACCAGATGATGCAAGCCCCTCTCAGAGATATCGCCGATATACATCGAAGGTCTCTTCCGAACGGCCTCAAGCCCTTCCAGCACCTGAATGCTGCCTGCCGAATATTGATTTTCCTGTTCCATTTTGTTGTAATTTTCCAATATTTCCAATTCGTACAAAGATAAGCAATTTTATCGGATATTCAAAGTAAATCCGAGGGTAAATTGACCGCCCTGCTGTGCAAAGAACGGATGGCGTTGAATCTCCTGAAAAAGGAGGTTGTCGCAATGCAGCCAGAAAGACCATTCCGGCGAAAGGACATACTGCGCATCCAGCCCCAGATTGAAGAAAGGACGGATGATATAGTCCTTCTCAACCCCGTCGGCCAGCCAATGAGCCTTGCGGGTTCCCTGGATTTCCAGCGAGAGTCCTGCATAGATCCGTTTGTTGTAATTGTAGGTGGCGCGAAGATCCAGCAGCACGGGAGGCAAGGTCAAGACCCCCTTGTCGGAAACATTGTGATTGATGTTGTAAGTCCCTTGGTAGCGGACACCGCCATAGACATCGAGAAATTCGCAATGATAGCGCGTGCGCAGGCCCGCATAAAAACTCTGGTAATTGACATACGCGATGCCCGGCAGCATTTGGGGCTGCATCGCTATGGTTTCCATTTTGACCGCTTCCATCGGCGCCAGCCCGACGACCTTGTAGCCCAGTTCGACGTGATAGGACCACTTGGGGGTGATTTTCCCATCGACACCCAGGGACGCATTGACCCGCTCGACGGTACTTTCCAGCAGAGACTCACCGGCATAGTTGTACCGGGCATTGAAATAAGGATTGGACTCCAGCAGATCGTCGTAGGTATTCATTTTGATACCGCCGTTCACCTTCAGGAAGAAAGTCGCCCACTGCTTCCACGGGTCGTAGGAAATCGTCACGTCCGGGTAAACGACCTGCTGGACAGGCTTTCCATAATTCAGGGTGGACTTATCCTTCAATACATAGGCGATATTCACGCCCAAATCCATCTTGAATTTCCGGAAAGTCATCAGATAATGGGGCGTCACGCTGAACAGTTGCGCATAATTATTGTGAACCAGGTCCGCCGCATCAGCCCCCGAACGGAGGATGAAAGCCCGCAAATCGACATCCAATTGAAAACCGTGGTTCGGGTTGATCATATCTCCGACTTTCCCGTACAAAGCCACATTGCCCATACGCAGAACCGGATCCGCCCACCCCGTGAAATTATCCTGGGCATAATGGGCATCCAGCCGGAAATCATAGAAAACACGGCCCACCGACTGGCGGGGAGAATGCGCCCCCACCGATACATTCGCCAGGTTGTAGCCTCTTTTCCCGAAAGGAAGTTCCAGGTTGGTGCCGGCCTTGGCGTGAAGCCCTTTATAGAAGGCATCCCAATCCAGCACCACCCGCTTGAAATCGTATCGTCCCTTGACGCCGGCCCTCGTATCGCTTTCCAGCCCGTTTTCACTCTTCAGCACCTCGCTGCCGTCAAAAGCGTTGGTCGCGCGGTAAGTCCCCCAGTAAGAACGATGGGTCGCATAGACGGACAGGTTGAAACAACTATCCCCCACCGCCGGATTCCAATAGGCGTCCACCAACGGATGAAGGGTATAGCCGGCACCCGCCCGCAGATACAGTTGGTTCTTGCGGATTTCCTGTTTCTTGGGGCGCAAATCCATCAGATAGGGCGAAAAATCATAGGAACCCTGATAAGGTTTGTCAAACACGGAATAATCGAAACGGGTATCGAAGGTTGCCACGCTGTCCGGCAGCACGACCTCTTGCCGGGGAAAATCTTCCGTAGAAACATTTCCCTGATAAGTCCCCGTCACCCGGACCGTAGGATCCAAACTTTGGGCGGAAAGCGTCACGCCCAGCAACAGCAGATAAAGCGTCAGGTTCTTCCTCATAGTCTTCTATTGGTTTGCATCGATTTTAGAAAGCCGCTCGCTCACAGATGAAAGCACATCATCTGAAGGGTCGGTACTGCGGTAGGAATCGCGAAGCCAGATAAGGTTGTCTTTGGCGGAACGCACGTCTCCCTTCTCCAAATAGGCGTCGCAGAGCAGAATGACCGATTTGGCCAGGTAATAGACGTGGGTGGTGCCCGAGTCGGAAAAATCCGCCGTCATATCTTCCACTACTGCAAAATCAGCCCGGTCAAAGGCATCCTTGATCAGGATATAGGTACTCTCGGCACCGCGGGCTGTCTTGGGCTTCTTGGCCAACTCCCGGAAAAGAGGCAGGGCTTCATCGCGGCGGCTGGTGCTCATCAGCGACTTGGCTTTGATGTAGGTAATATCTTCTTTGAGCGCCTCATCCCCGGCGTCCTTGGACAACTGTTCGGACAACACATCCGCCGCAACGATGGCAGAATCGTAGCGCTGGGCCATCCAGGCAGAATAGAGCATTCCCTTGCGGGCCAGCGTCCGGTTTTCCTCAAAACGGGCGAATTGCAACAGTGCGCGATAGGCCCCGTAGGCATCGTCGTAGAGTTGCATTTGGTAGGAAAGTTGGGCAAACGCGCTCATCGAAGGCTCCATAAAGGTGGTGTCGTTGGATTCGACCACCCGGCTGAAACAATCGCGGGCCTTTTCTTTTTCATCCAATTTGCGATAGGACTCAGCCCGGTAGAAATCCGCCTTGGACACCAGGCGGGACTCGGGATAAGCCTCGTCAAAGGCCTCCAAAGCCGCAGCCGCGCGTTCCCAGTTTCCGCCGAGGAAGAGTTGTTCGGCCGAACTGAATACGATACGTTCCTTGTCTTCCTCGCTCTTGGTGTCCGCCTGGCCCAGCGTTTCCAGATAAGCCAGGTAGGCGGCACCTTCGCCCTTCTCCTGGTAGATGGACTCAATGGCGGCCATCGCATCCTGGGCTGAACCGGAATACGGCATCTGCTCGACCACGCGTTTGTAATAAGCCAGAGCGCCGTCCAAATCCTTGGCATTGCGAGAAAGCATCCCCAGCGCGAGCAAAGATTTGGAGACATAAGTCGTATCACGCCCCGTCTCTACGAGTTTCGTAAAGACCTCACGGGCTTCTGCATTCTGCTTGCCATCGACATAAGCCAAACCGAGTTCATACATCGCTTCTCCGTAATAGGCAGACTCCGGAGAGGCCTGCAGGACCGGCAAAAGGGCTTCGATGCGCCCTGTCTTGTCCGAGAGCAAGCCACAGCAGAGACCGGCCTGGTAATACGGATAAATATCATTGGGATTGGCGTCCAGCGCCACGGCCGCCCGATACTGCTGCAAAGCGGCGGCATAGTCACTGCGGATGAAATGGCAGTCCCCCCGACGGACGACGGCATTCTTGCGATAGGCCGCATCCGGCAGTTCACTGTAGCGGGCAAACCATTTATCGGCATTGTCATAGTCCTTCTCGCGGAAATAGCAGTAGGCCAGGCCGTACTCAATCAACGACTGCTGGGGCATCCCGTGGAGGGCGGAAGTATTGTAGAGGTCGGTGTAGAGTTTGCGGGCCCGGTCATATTGACCGTCGCGGTAATACGCATCCGCCAGATAATAATTGGCGTACTGGGAAAGCAGCGTTCCCTTTTCCGCATAGGTGGAAGTCCATTTGAAATGCGAAGAGGCCAGGCGATAGGAGCCGTCAGACAATAGTTGGGCGCCCCGCAGGTAATTGGCTTTCATATAATTGTCCCGCATCGCATCATCAAACTCATCAATTTTATCATAGGCTTCGATGGCCCGGTCATACTGCTTGTCCTGCAGGTAGGAAAGCGCCATATAACTGTAAATCTGCTCGCCGCGGACGGTGTCGGAATACTTTTGCATATAACTGCGGAAACCTTCGCCGTCCTGGTTCAAATCGAAAGCCAGTTTGGCGTAATTGAAATGGGCATCTTCCGCAATTTTCGCATCATATTCCGAAACGGACGCCTCTTTGAAGGCCGCCATCGCCGCCACCTTGTTCTTCAATTGGAGGTAGCAGTCCGCCATCTGGTAGTTGGCAATCTGCCCCAAGGAATCAGTGCGGTATTCCATCCCTTTGAAATGCTCCACGGCCCCCTCATAATCCGCAATGGCATAGAGCAGGGAGCCCACATAGAAGTAATCTTTCCGCGTCTTGGGCGTTTCCTTGACGAGGTATTGGTCGTAGTATTCCTGGGCCTTTTCGGGATTCTGCCGGACCAGGTAAATCTCGGACATCATCCGCGCCAGGCGGGGCTGACGGTCGGCAGGGATGGTTTCAAAGGCCTTGTCGGCAGCCTCCACCAGGTAATCGTAATCGCCCAGCATAAACTTGCATTCCAGCATATAATAGGTCGAATTGGACCGGAAACGTACATCCTTGACCGAGTGGGCGAAATCGTCGTAAGCTTCCTTGAAGCGCTTGTCCTGATAGGCCATATAGCCCAAGGCATACCAGGAAGGAGCGTGATAACTGGAGCGCGGCAGTTCCAGGGTACGACGGAAACCTTCCGCCGCCTTTTCGTATTCGTTCAGTTCAAAATGGCAGTAGGCCTGTTTGAACGAGAATTCCGTATACTGCGAACGCTCGATATCATTCAGTTTCAGCCGGTTGAAATAGCGGAGCGCCACCGTATAATCCTCATCGTCGAAACGGTTGAGTGCATAGCGATAAATAATCTTGTACGAAACCGGCATCGAAGGATAGGCGTCCAGATACTCATCCATTTCCTTCTCGTAACCGCCGGCGCGCAGGGTAACCCGGCAAAGAATCGCGTAACCAAGCGCTTCGGCATCGTCGTCCCGCTTGGCCATTTCAGAAAACTGCCGGGCGGCCTCATAGAACAAACCGTGCTCATACAAGTCCATGGCCTGGCTGATCTGCCCCGAACGGCTCGTTTCCTCGGCGGAAACAGCAAGGGAAGAAAGGGTGACGGCCAGCCCGAAAATCAAGAAGAGTTTTCTCATTTTTGTTCTTTTCTAAAATTTTACAAAAATAGCAAAAATTCCGCTATCTTTGCGTATCTTTTTCGAAAAAATAATGATGCAAAAAGAAGATATTCCTGTTCGTTTCGAGCACGCCGACATTTTGGGCGGAGAAGCCAAAGTTTTGTACGATGTCAATATGGAAATCCGCGCCGGTGATTTCGTCTATCTGACCGGAAAAGTAGGCAGTGGAAAAACCTCCATCATCCGCACCATCATCGCGGAAAACCGGCTCGGCGGCGGGCACGCTGAAGTCTGCGGCTATCAGTTGGAGCGCATCAAAAACAAGGAAATCCCCTTCCTGCGCCGCAAAATCGGCATCGTCTTCCAGGACTTCCAATTGCTGATGGATCGCAGCGTGGAGGACAACCTGGAATTCGTCTTGCAGGCGACCGGCTGGAAGGATGCCAAGGCCCGCCGCGACCGCATTGACGAGGTCCTCGAAAGTGTCGGGATGAGCAGCAAGGCCCACAAAGAGCCGCCCCGTCTTTCCGGCGGCGAGCAACAGCGCGTCGCCATCGCCCGCGCCCTGCTCAACGCCCCCGGACTCATCGTTGCGGACGAGCCCACCGGGAACCTGGACAGCGAAACGGCGGAGGGTATTATGCAACTGCTGACCGCCATCAACCGCGAGCAGGGAACGACCGTGATGATGGTCACGCACAACACCTCTTTCTGCGAACGCTACCCCGGCCGCATCTTCCACTGCGAAAACGAATCCTGCCGGGAACTTATCAGCGACGCAGGGAACAGAACGGAGGAGCCGGAGACTGCTGATGAAAAGTCTCGGGAGACGGAGGGACAGGTACAGGAGGGAACGGAGGAGCAGGTATGACGAAAAAAGAGCGCTTTGAAACGGTAGTGGCGCGCTTTCAGGAGTGGATGCCCCAAGCCGAAAGCGAACTGCACTACGGCTCGCCCTTCCAACTGCTCATCGCCGTCATCCTCTCGGCCCAATGCACCGACAAACGGGTCAACCTCGTCACCCCCGCCCTTTTTGCCCGCTATCCCGATGCCAAAACAATGGCCGCAGCCTCTCTAGAAGATATTTTGGGACTGATTAAAAGCATCTCCTACCCCAACAGCAAAGCCGCCCACCTGCTCGAAACCGCCCGCCAACTGCAAGAACGCTTCGACGGCGCCGTTCCCTCCGACATCGATGTGCTGATGAGCCTGCCCGGCGTCGGCCGCAAGACCGCCAATGTCATCGCCTCCATCATTTACGACCAGCCCGTCATCGCCGTCGACACCCACGTCTTCCGCGTCTCCCACCGCCTGGGCCTGTCCCAAGGCAAGACACCCGAAGCCGTCGAGCGCGACCTCGAGCGCCACATCCCCGCGCAACTTCGTCCCCGCGCCCACCACTGGCTCATCCTCTTCGGCCGCTACACCTGCAAATCCCAGCGCCCCCTCTGCGCCCAATGCCCCTTCACCGACCTCTGCGTCGCCCCCGCCGAAGTCCGCACCGTGTGAACGCCTGATTGCTCGGGCCTTTTGCCCCCGAAAGGGTGCTCACTCCATAGCGGTTGCCTCCATATCCAGGCCAATATGCCCTGTAGGCCCGTAGAAGGCAGGTCACCTTGGATACCCCCACCCTTTAAACCCGGGGCAATCCAGGCCAATGTGCCCTACAGGCCCATAGAACGAAGGTTGGCCTGGACAACCCTGTAAAAGTTATCCTTGGACGTGCGAGCACGGGACCTTCGACACTAGCCAATGCAGGCCGCAAAGGCGTCAAAGCGCTCACTACAGTTCGCTTACTACGCATTATTCTATTATTCTTGGAGGCAACGGACAGATTGACCGAGTGCGCGGCTGCCGCTGACCGACGGGCTGACACCGCCATCGTCGTCGAGGTAGAGGCTGCACGCGTAGTAGTCATTAGGCGTACAAGACCACCAAGTGCCGATGAGACCGACAACAACATCGTCACT
>CADAFY010000015.1 GCA_902787255.1 uncultured Bacteroidia bacterium | reverse complement strand
AACGGGACAAAGACGGACTCTACCGGGAGAACTATAACTACGCCGTACTCTACAAAGGAGCCACGGGGTCGGTATTCAAGGCCGCCAGCCTGATGGCTTTGCTCGAGGACGGGAAAGTGGCGCTCAACGACACCGTGAGCACCTATGGCGGCGTCTTCCAATTCCCGGGATGGAAATGCGACGACCAGATGCACACGGGCGTCAAACACTATCCCGACAAACGCATCTGCATCGGAGAAGGCTTGGAAATTTCATCCAACATCGTCTTCTCCACCCTGGTCTACCAGCACTATCGCCAGCATCCGGAACAGTTCCGCGACCACCTGCACGCTTTCCACCTCGACGAGAATTTCGATTTTGATATCCAAGGCCTGCAGAATCCCATTATCCCCCGTCCGGGAGAAAGTTCCTGGAGTGGCAGCACGATGCCCAACATCGCCATCGGCAGCAGCATTGACCTCTGCCCGCTGCACACCCTCACCTTCTACAATGCCATTGCCGGCAGGGGTCGTATGATGAAACCCTATCTGGTGGAAGCCGTCCAAAAAGAAGGCAAAGATATCCGGACCCTCGGCCCCGTGGTCCTTGACGAACACATTTGTCGGAAAGAAGTCGCGGACACCTTGATCAAAGGACTGTGCAGGGTGACCGAAGGAAAGAAAGGAACCGCCTATTGGGCTTTCCGCAACGCCCCCTACCGTTTCGCCGGAAAAACCGGAACGGGCCGTCTGACCATCTACGATGAAAAGGGGCGCCCCATCACCAACCTGGGCGGAAAAACCAAGAATATCGGCACCTTCATCGGGTTCTTCCCGGCAGAAAATCCCAAATACACCTTGATGGCCGTAGGCTACCAGGATATCAGTGCGGCGAGCCTCTACGGAAGCGTCTTCGCCTACACGGTCCGGGCAGTCGCGGATGCCCTGTATGCGATGGATGCCGAGAACGGAGAGATGCTCAAAGGACGGAGCCGGATTGGGAAAAGCACCAAGGAAATCCCGGTCATCTCCGCCGCGGACACCCCGCTCGTCCCCGATGTAAAAGACCGCGGCCTGGCGGATGCCGTCTGGATGATTGAGAACAGCGGGTACAAATGTGAATACGAAGGAATGGGACGCGTACGGAGCCAATCTCCCGCCGCAGGGACCCGCTATAATAAAGGAAACGTAGTCAAAATTGTGTTGAAATGAAACTGAAAGACCTGCTTTATGACAGTGGCGCCGTTCTGCTGGAAGGGACGGAGGATACCGACATCCAAGGCATCAGCAGCGACTCGCGGACCATCCGCCCCGGCTATGCCTTTCTGGCCGTCAAAGGTTTTGCGCAGGACGGAAACGCTTTCATCCCGGCCGCCAAGGCAGCGGGAGCCGTCGCTATCGTGTCCTGCGACCGCCGGGCACTGGCCATCTGCGCCGCCAACTTCTACGGCAATCCTTCCCGCAAACTCAAACTGGTGGGCATCACGGGTACCAACGGCAAGACCACGACGGTCACGCTGCTGTACCACCTGCTCAACGGACTGGGAGCGCCTTGCGGATTGCTCAGCACCATTGCCAACTATGTCGCCGACGAATGTTTCGAGGCCGTCAACACCACTTCCGACCCCATTACCATCAATTCCCTGATGGCACAAATGGTTGAAAAGGGATGCCGATACTGCTTTATGGAAGTCAGTTCTATCGGAGTCGAACAGGACCGCATCGCCGGCCTGGACTTTGACGTGGCGCTCTTCTCCAACCTCACCCACGACCACCTGGACTACCACAAGACCTTTGCGGAATACCTTCGTTGCAAGAAATTGTTCTTTGATAACCTGGGCAAAAACGCCGTCGCCATTACCAACATTGATGACAAGAACGGCCGGATTATGGTCCAGAACACCCCGGCCAAGGTCATCACCTACTCCTGCCGCGGCGTGGCCGACCACACTTGCAAAGTGCTGGAAGAAGGATTTGAGGGAATGTTGCTCAAAATCGACGGACGCGAATGCTGGACACGGCTGTTCGGCGGACACAACGCCTACAACATCTTGGCCATCTACTGCGCCGCCCTCGCGTTGGGCATCGATGCAGAAACGGCACTGGTTGGAATCAGCCGGCTGCAACCGGCACGCGGCCGCCTGGAAGGCATCGTCGGTCCGAAGAAAATCTGCGCGGTCATTGACTACGCCCATACCCCCGACGCCCTGGAAAATGTATTGAAAGCCCTGCGGGATGTCGCCCCGAAACGCCAGCTCGTCTGCCTGTTCGGATGCGGCGGCGACCGCGACCGGACCAAACGGCCGGAGATGGCGGCCATTGCGCAAAAATGGGCCGACCGACTCATCATCACCTCCGACAATAGCCGTACGGAGAAGACGGCGGATATCATCGCCGAAATCAAGACCGGGCTCAATGCGGAAGGGCGCAAGAAAGCCATTTGCATCGAAGACCGGGAAGAAGCAATACGGGCTGCGCTGATGACGGCCGAGCCGGAAGCGACCGTCCTGCTGGCCGGAAAGGGACACGAGACCTACCAGATTATCGGCAAGGAAAAACGCCATTTCGACGAGCGGGAAATCGTGGAAAAAGTGTTTGCAGAAATGAATGAATAAGATTGAAGGGCTATGATTTATCACTTATTTGAAGCACTGAAAGATCTGAATTTCCCCGGACACGGCCTGATGTCCTATCTGTCGTTCCGGGCGATTCTGGCGAGCGCTATCTCGCTGATTATCGCCTTGTGGCAAGGCAAGCACATCATTGCCTGGCTGCAAAAGAAGAAATACGGCGAGACCATCCGCGACCTGGGACTGGAAGGACAGATGAGCAAGACAGGCACCCCGACGATGGGCGGCATCATCATCCTCATCTCCCTGCTCTGCGGTGTGTTGCTTTTCTGCGACCTCACCAACATTTACATTCAGTTGCTGCTGCTGACTACCGTCTGGCTGGGCGGCCTGGGCTTCGCCGACGACTATATCAAGGTGTTCAAGCACAACAAGGACGGGCTGAGCGAAAAGAAAAAACTCATCGGTCAGCTTGTGCTGGGTTTTATCATCGCCCTGACCGTTTGTCTGAGCGACAAGGTTGACACCACCAGACTCGTTACCACCCTCCCCTTCTTCAAAGGGCACGAATTCGATTACTCCTGGCTTTCTCCTTTCAGCGGACAACTCGGCGTATACTGCACCTGGAGCATTTTCGTCGTAATGATTGTCTTCATCACCACCGCCTGCTCCAACAGCGTCAACCTCACCGACGGACTGGACGGACTGGCGACCGGAACGAGCGCCATCGTGGGCGTGGTCATCGGTATTTTCGCCTGGCTTTCAGGCAACATCAACAATGCTGAATACCTCAACATTATGTATATTCCGGGGACCGGTGAAATTTTCGTCTTTATGGCGGCCCTCGTGGGAGCGCTCATCGGCTTCCTTTGGTACAACAGTTATCCGGCCCAGGTATTTATGGGCGATACCGGCAGCCTGGCCCTGGGCGGCATCATCGGCGTGAGCGCCATCCTCATCCGCAAGGAACTGATGCTGCCTGTACTCTGCGGCATTTTCTTCGTGGAAGCCCTGTCCGTGATCATTCAGCGGAGACATTTCCGCCGTACCAAAAAGAAATCCGGCGAGGGAGAGCGGGTATTCCGTATGACTCCCCTGCACCATCATTTTCAGAAAGAAGGCATTCCCGCACTCATCCAGAAGCCGGCGCGGGCCTTGCCGGAGAACAAAATTGTCGTGCGCTTCTGGATTGTGGGCATCCTCCTGGCGGTGGCTACCTTCGCATTGTTAAAAATTAGATAATGGCTCGAATCGTTATTTTGGGAGGCGGTGAATCGGGAGTCGGTTCCGCCGTATTGGCAAAAGTCAAAGGTTTCGATGTTTTCCTTTCTGACCGGGGGGAAATCAGCGACAAGTATGCGGCAATGCTGCGCAAATGGGACATTCCCTTCGAGAGCGGCCGGCACAGCGAGGAGAAAATTCTCAATGCTGACGAGATCATCAAGAGTCCGGGCATTCCTTTGACCGCCCCGTTGGTAGTCAAGGCGCAGGAGAAAGGGATTCCCATCATCTCGGAAATCGAGTTTGCCGGCCGCTATGACGGCGCCCGCAAAATCTGCATCACCGGTTCCAACGGCAAGACCACGACCACTTCGCTCATCTACTACCTGCTCAAACAAGCGGGCTTGAATGTCGGACTGGGCGGCAATATCGGCAAGAGTTACGCCTATCAGGTAGCCACGGAGCATTTTGACTGCTATGTGTTGGAACTGTCGAGTTTCCAGTTGGACAATATGTATGATTTCAAGGCAGACATCGCCATCATCACCAATATTACGCCCGACCATCTGGACCGCTACGACCACAGTATGGAGAACTACGCCAAAGCCAAGTTCCGCATCACCCGGAACATGGACAGCGACGACTGCTTCATCTTCTGCGACGACGATGCCATTACCATCGAGCAACTCGACAAAATCGTCGTCAAGGCCAAGATGCTTCCTTTCAGCCAGAAGAAAGAGGAGAACGAAGGCGCCTGGCTGGACGGGAACACCATCCGCGTGCGGGTGGAAGACCGCGAAGAGTGCGACCTGCTCATCGAAGACCTGGCCTTGAGCGGAAAACACAACATCTACAACTCGATGGCGGCGGCCATTGCCGGTAAAGTAATGAATATCAAGAATGAGCAAATTCGGGCCAGCCTGGCCAGCTTCGAGGCCGTCGAACACCGTCTGGAAAAGGTGCGCACGAAAGGAGGCGTTCTCTACATCAACGATTCCAAGGCGACCAATGTGGACGCGGCGTGGTATGCCCTCGAATGTCAAGACCGCCCGGTCGTCTGGATTGTCGGCGGGAAGGACAAGGGGAATGATTACAGTACACTGACCCAACTGGTCGAGCAGAAAGTGAAAGCCATCGTCTGTATGGGTGTGGACAATGCGAAAATCCACGCCGCCTTCGAGCCGATTGTGGGAAGCCGCAACATCACCGACACCCTCAGCGCAGAAGAAGCCGTACAAGCGTGCGCCGCTTTTGCCCGGGAAGGAGATGTCGTTCTGCTCTCTCCTTGCTGCGCCAGTTTCGATTTGTTCAAGAATTACGAGGAAAGAGGAAAACTATTCAAAGAAGCCGTAATGAAATTATGAGTCTGACCGATAGATTGGCCATATTGGGGGACAAGTTCCGCGGACTTGTCGCATCCGTCAAGGGGGACAAAATGCTTTTGCTGATTGTCATCCTGCTCTATTTATTTTCCATTATGACGGTGCTGTCATCCTCCTCTTTCCTGACCAACTCGGAAACAGGCGGGCTCAGCACACTATTTGGACAAATTGCCATTATCGCCGTCAGCGCCTTCACGCTATGGGGCATTTATAAGTTCTGCACCCTGAAAGGACTGATGCGTTTCGGCATCGCCGGCTTCTTTATCTCTATCGGACTGCTGGTTTTCCTGACCCTGCACATCCGCATCCCGCATTTGATGGAATCCCAGTACCTCAACAACGCCTGGCGCACCATCTACTTTTTCGGACACATCCAACTCCACGTTTTCGAAGTGGTCAAAGTATTTTCCGTACTCTATATGGCCTGGGCGGTGACAACGTGGAAAGAAGAGTTGGAACTGACGGACGAAAACCTTACGCCCCAATCCTCCCTGGAGGACCCGCGGGGCTTCCGCTGGATACGGCGGCTGGCCTGGAACTTCAAGGCCGACTGGATGAATACGCCTTTCTTTAAACGGACTCTTATCGTTTACCTTCCGTTCATCATCGTATGCGGAATGGTCAAACTCGGCAGCAACTCCAGTGCTGCCATCATCGCTTTCGGCATGCTGCTGACCTTGGCCATCGGAGGGTTCGGCATTAAGAAGTTGACGGGATTTACCATCCTGATCGGCCTCGTTGCCGGAGGCTATATGCTATTCGGGAAATCAGATTCCGACGAGGGGCGCAACGCAACGGGAAAATCCCGCATTGTGACCTTTTTCAAAGGCTATGAGAACAGTCTGAACGAACTGCGCCAAGAGATGGAAGAGGGGAAGAAAAACAGGTCAGACTATTACAACTTCATTGATGACCACCGCCAGACACAAGCCGCCAAATGGGCCATCCGCGAAGGACGGATCACCCCGCTGGGAAAGGGTCCGGGCGGCAGCACCCAGAAATACAAGGTCATCGGTATGTTCAGCGACTTTATGTTCAGTTTCATCTGCGAAGAATACGGCATCATCGGAGCCCTCTTTGTCCTGTTCCTCTTCGGTGCGCTCATCGCCCGGGGTACGCGGATTGCCAATTATTGCAGCGACACCTGCGCCCGGACCATGGTGGCGGGGCTGGTCCTGCTGATCAGCGGACAGGCCATCATCCACGTACTGGTCAATACGGGGGCGCTGCCGATGACGGGACAGACGCTGCCTATCCTCAGCGACGGAAAAAGTGCGATGTTGATGTTCAGTATCGCGCTGGGCGTGGTGCTGGGTGTCAGCCGCCTGGTCCGCGAAGAAATTGACAAGGAGGAAGCGGGGCTGGAACCCGTTATCACGCACACAGGAAACGACGAGGTCCAACAATCCCTGGACGACCTCGACGCCTTGGACACGAATGGTTTCTCAGAACAATAGAATAATCGATATGCAAAAATTGAAAGTCATCATCAGCGGAGGCGGGACCGGGGGACATATTTTCCCGGCCTTGTCCATTGCAGGCAGTCTCAAGGAATTGAATCCGGACAATGAAATACTCTTTGTCGGAGCCAACGGCAGGATGGAGATGGAGCGCGTACCGAAAGCCGGTTATCCCATCATCGGGCTGAATATCCACGGTTTCGACCGCAAGAATCTGCTGAAAAACCTCACCCTTCCCTTTGTTTTGCTGAAAGCGGTGTTGAAGAGCAAAAAAATCATCGATGAGTTCCAGCCGGACGTGGTCGTGGGCGTCGGCGGCTATGCCAGTTTCCCTTTGCTGAAGGCCGCCCAAATGAAGGGAATTCCCACCCTTATCCAAGAGCAGAACGGGTTTGCAGGAAAGGCCAACCAGCGCATCGGGAAACTGGCCCGCAGAATCTGCGTGGCTTTCGAAGGGATGGAACGCTTCTTCCCGGCCGACCGCATTCTCCTGACGGGCAATCCCATCCGCAGCAGTATGGTGCCCGCCACGCCGGAAAGCAAGGCGGAAGGCATCGCTTTCTACGGCCTGGACCCGACCAAGAAACATATCCTCATCGTGGGCGGAAGCTTGGGCTGCAAGACCCTCAACGACGCCGTCCTGGGGTGGATAGAGACCGGTTGCCCGGCCGGAAATGATGTGGAAATCCTATGGCAGTGCGGGAAATATTATAAGGAAGAAATCGACCGGACTTTGCAGACGATGGCGGCCGGCAACCCGACCCTTTCGCGCGTACACCACACCGATTTCATCGCCCGTATGGATTTGGCCTATGCTGCAGCCGACCTGGTCATTTCCCGCAGCGGAGCCAGCAGCATTTCGGAACTCTGCGCCTGTGGCAAAGCCTCCATCCTTGTACCCTCTCCCAATGTGACCGAAGACCACCAGACCGTCAACGCGATGGTGCTCGTGCGCAAGAACGCAGCCCTGCTCATCAAGGACTGCGAAGCGAGGGAGCGCCTGATGTGCAAGTCGATGGGCTTGGTTCACAGTGAGGAGATGCTGGCCCGGATGGAACAGAACGCCCGCCTGCTCGCCAAGCCGGATGCGGCCCGGACCATTGCAGAAGAAGTGTATCGAATTGTAGAAGAGAAAGAATAATGAAAAGCGTGTACTTTATCGGCATCGGCGGCATCGGAATGAGCGCCGGCGCCCGTTATTTCAAAGCCAAGGGATTTGCGGTCTCGGGCTATGACAAGACGCCCTCGGAATTGACCGAGGCTTTGCAGAAAGAAGGCATCGACGTGCATTACAACGATGATATCAGCCGTATTCCCCGGGACAAGGAGAACACGCTGGTCGTCTATACGCCTGCCATTCCGGCTGAACTCGAGGAGTTGAAATACGTGATGAGTGAAGGCTACCGTGTGGTCAAGCGCTCGCGTATGCTCGGAGAAATCGCGGACGGGCTGCACTGTCTGGCGGTTTCCGGCACCCACGGAAAAACCACGACCAGCACCCTGCTCGCCCACATTTTCACCGACAGTAGCGCCGGATGCAACGCGTTCCTGGGCGGTATCAGCAAAAACTACGACACCAACCTGCTGCTGTCCGACAACAATGTCATCGTGGCGGAGGCCGACGAATTTGACCGTTCTTTCCTCCAGTTGCATCCCGACTACGCCGTCATCACGGCGATGGATGCGGACCACTTGGATATTTACGGTGACCTTTCCCACGTTCAGGAGGCGTTCAAAGCCTTCGCGTCGCAAGTAAAGAAGGCCGTCATCGTCAAACAAGGGCTGGACATCACGCCGGCCGACACGAAAGCGAAGATTCTTCATTACAGTTTTGATGATGTTCGCGCCGATTTTCACGCCGAAAATCTGAAAAAAGACTCCTGCGGTTATTTTGATTTTACCCTGGTATGGCCCGGCGGCCGCATTGACGCCTGCCGCGTAGGGGTTCCGGGCTGGGTGAATGTGGAAAACGCCGTGGCCGCCTCTGCCATAGCCTTGAGTTACGGAGTCTCCCCCGAAGCCGTCCGCAAAGCCCTGCTCTCTTTCCAGGGCGTCAAGCGTCGTTTCGACATTCAGGTCAACAAACCGGGGCGGGTCTATATCGACGATTATGGTTCCCCGGACGCAAGATAACAGGCATTTTCCAGCCCCACCTCTACACGCGCACCCGGGATTTCGCCCCGGAATTCGCCGCGGCGCTGAGCGGCTTGGACCAACTCATCCTGCTGGATATTTACCCTGCCCGGGAAGAACCCATCCCCGGCGTCACCTCCGAGTTAATTTTCAAGGATGTCACCTGCCCCGACAAGGTGCTCATCGCCAAAGAAGCGCTGATGGAGGAACTGAAAAAGAAAGATATTGATGTGTTGGTCAGTTTCGGTGCCGGCAACATCGACCGTTTCATCGGCCCTATTCGTGAATGGATGGAAAGCAAATGAACAAAGCGCTGAAATATATTGTCGGAGGTTTCTTGTGCCTCGCCACGCTCACCTGCCTCGTGTTTGCTTTGGCCAGCGCGAAGCGGCAGCAGGAGCAGCAGGTCTTTACGCGGATTGCCGTCGAGAACGACAGTCCGCAGGGCAGGCGTTTCCTCGAGGATGAAGAACTCATCGCCTTGGTGGACAAATTGACGGGCGGTGTCTTAGGACGCAAAGTCAAGGATATCGACCTGGACGTTCTCGAAAAAGACTTGGACAAGACCAGTTGCATCCTCAAAAGCCAGGTCTATGCTGACAAGGAAGGC
This sequence comes from uncultured Bacteroidia bacterium, assembly GCA_902787255.1. Classification (GTDB taxonomy): domain Bacteria; phylum Bacteroidota; class Bacteroidia; order Bacteroidales; family UBA932; genus Cryptobacteroides. Next base: position 17,104 of record CADAFY010000015.1, on the reverse strand, counting down.
GTTTTGTATATCCATCTGAGCGAAAGAAAACCCTTTGTGCGCCTGCAGACGTCAGACGGAGGTTTTTATGCTGACCGAGAAGGAAAAGTGTTCCCCTTGCAATCCCGCTATTGCGCCTGGGTGCCCATCATCGACGGCCATCTGCCCGTGGGCAACTGGTATGCCTTCGGAAAACCGGAGCAGGAATGGATGGAAGGCATAGTCCGGATGGTAGCCGCTTTTCAGGAAAATCCCCGGTGGAAAAATCGTTGCTCGCAGATTCATATCACCCGGGACGGGCAGATTGTTCTTTCGCTGGACGGTTACTCCGAGCGCTTCATTCTGGGAGATCACACAGATATCAAGAAGAAACAACACAAAATCGAACAATATATCTCGCTCATCCGCCCGCAGTTGGCGGAAGGGAAGAACTACAAAAGTGTCAATGTCCGTTTCCACGGACAGATTATATGCCAATAGCCTATGGAGAACAAACACATCGTTGCCATTGATGCCGGAAGTTCCAAGATTTCGATTGCCGTCGGATTCGAAGCCGACAACGGTTTCCGCATCATGTACTATCGTGCCCTGCCTTCCGCCGGCATCCACCAAGGGCGTATCCAAAATGCGCAGCAGGCTTCTGAAGTCATTCAGGAACTGATAGGCGGCGTCAAGGAAGAATTGGGACTGGTCGTCAACCAGGCCGTTGTCAATGTGCCCTCCTACCCCATCATCCAACGGAACGCCAAAAGTTCGCTGGAACGGGAAGATGATACAATGGTGCAAGAGCAGGAAATCGATATGCTGGAAATGCAGGCCTGCGACCAGGTTCTGAAACAGGAGGACGAGAAAGTGGGCATGAGCATCTACCGCTGCGTCAGCCAATCCTTCTCTGACGGCGCGGATTTTCCCATCGGCAAAGATGACATCATCGGGCGTTTTACCGACCACATCGAGGGGTATTACGAGGTGTTCCTGGGCAATTCCCGTCAACTGGCAAACATTGACAACACCTTGGGACTGCAGGATTTGATTGCCGCCCGCAGGCTGTTTATGCCGGAATGTGTAGCCAAAATGGTGCTGGACCCCACCGATGTCGAGAACGGCGTCGCGCTGGTCGATATCGGCGGCGACGTGACCAGCGTTTCCATTTTCACCGGCGGCATTCTGCGCTACTACGACTCCATTCCCTTCGGCGGGCGGAGCGTGACGATGGATATCCGCAACGAATGCGGCCTGACCGAGTCCCTGGCTGAAAACATCAAGAAAGCCTACGGCATCTGCTGTCCGGACAAACTGCTCTCTATGAGCGACAAGTTCCTGCGCATCAAGCAACGCGACTCGACGCGGACCAAAGAGGTCGGTGTCAAGTATCTCTCGGAAATCGTAACGGCCCGTATGAAGGAAATTTTCAATGCGGTGCTCTACATCATACAGCAGAGCCAACTGGCCGACGAACTGGGTTCAGGTATCGTGCTGACCGGCGGCGGCTCTATGTTGACCAACTGCAGCAAATTGCTCAACGAAATGTCGGGCTACAATGTACGGGTAGGACGTATCGGAAAGCGTTTTGCATCCCTGCCCAAAGAGTTGCAACTGCCCAGCACGGCAGGTTGCCTGGGTCTGTTGTACGCCGGGCGCGGACTCAGCAAAGTCTGGTTTGTCACAGACCCCGAAGACCCTCGTTTCAATGCGATTGAAAATGATTCCGCAGAAGAAAAGAAGGAGGAAAAGCCGGTGGAGACAGCCCCGGTGCAGGAAGAAAAAGTGATGGAAGAAACGGAAGAGACCGTTACCCTCGAAGAGGCGACAGTGGCAACTGAAAAGCCCGAAGCGGAAGTGAAACCGGAGGCGAAAGAGGATGTGAAGCCCGCCGCGAAGCCGGAAACGAAAGCGGAAGCAAAGCCCGCTGCGAAGCCGGAAGACGGCAGCCTGTTCGGAAATACCTTTAGCCGTTCGGCTGCTCCCGTACCGCATACCGCCCCCGCCAAAAAGAAAGGGGGACGGCTGTTGGAAAAACTCAACTCCGCGCTCCAGAACATTATGGACTCGGACGAGAAAGGAGATGTGGGCGACCTGTTCGGGGATGATGCATTCTAGAATTCAACAAAGTACAGATAATGGAAGAAGTTTTGACAGATTTTACCGTTCCGGCCGATTGGACCAACAATGTTGAAATGATCAAGGTCATCGGGGTCGGTGGCGGCGGCTGTAATGCCGTCAGTTATATGTTTAAGCAACACGTGGAGGGGTGCACCTTCATCGTATGCAATACGGACGCCCAGGCCCTCCAACAATGCGATGTGCCCACCAAAATCGCACTGGGGCAAGGATTGGGAGCCGGAATGGACGCCATCAAAGCGCGCAATTGCGCTCTTGAGTCCGAGAAAGAGATCAGCAAACTCATCCTCGGCGATGATACTAAAATGCTGTTCGTAACGGCCGGAATGGGAGGCGGAACCGGTACAGGCGCCGCCCCTGTCATTGCCAAGATGGCCAAAGAAAAGGGCATCCTGACGGTGGGGGTCGTCACCCTCCCCTTCAAGAACGAACGGAACGGCTCGTACGCCCGCGCCGTGGATGGTGTACGCGAGTTGCAGAAGAATGTGGATTCCCTGCTCATCATAGACAACGAGAAGTTGGCGGAAGTCTATCGGAACGAACTCATCCAAAAAGGATTTCCCAAATCCGATGAAATTCTGGCGACGGCCGTACGCGGCATCACGGAAATCATCAGCCGGCCGGGATTCAAGAACGTGGACTTCGAAGATGTCAAGACCACGATGAAAAACAGCGGAATGGCCCTGCTGGGCAGCGGTGTCGGAACGGGAGAAAATCGTTTGGAACAGGCTGTGGAGCAAGCACTCAATTCCCCGCTTCTCTATGATTTCGAACTGCGGACCTCCCGCCGCGCCCTGGTCAACCTCACAGTCGCCGAAAGCGAGCAAGGTATTACCTTCGCCGAGCGCGATCGCCTCAACGAACTCATCAACGAACGCATCGGCGACCCCTCCAAATACAAAGAAGGTATCGTCTATGTCTCAGACCCGGAATGGGGAGACAAAGTGCGCGTCACCATCATCGCCACCGGGTTCAAGATGACCAAACTCACCGAGGTCATCGGCGAGAACCGGGGCAACATCATCGACATCAACGACGACTATGTCTACAATCCCGAAGACGGAGAGTGTGAGGAAGAGGAAGACTTCACCTATGACGATATAGAAAAGATTGGCTTCAATACGATTGCCAACCAACGAAAATTTGATATTAGCGAGAAACCGCTCCTGTACGGATGCACTACCTCCGAGATGCAAGCCCTTGAAACCAAACCTGCCATCCGTCGTCAACCGTTATCACAACAATAGAAATTATGGAAAGAAAAACGCGTGTAAGATTTGCCCCCTCTCCGACGGGGCCCCTGCATATGGGCGGTGTGCGTACTGCCTTGTACAACTACCTCTTTGCCAAACAGCGGGGTGGTGATTTCATTCTTCGTATCGAAGATACCGACTCCCACCGTTTCGTGCCGGGAGCGGAACAATATATCATCGAAGCGCTCGGCTGGTGCGGCATCCGCCCCGACGAAGGTGTCGACGAGAACGGAAAGGTGGTAAGCGTGCCGAGTGCCGCGCATCCCCACGCCCCCTACCGCCAGAGCGAGCGCAAGAGCATCTACCGCGCCTATGCAGAGCAATTGGTCCGCGACGGTTACGCCTACTACGCCTTTGACAGCGCCGAATCGCTGGCCTCCCTGCGCGCCGAGATGGAAGCCAAAGGCGAGACCTTCATCTATAACTACTCGGTGCGCGAACAACTGCGCAACTCCCTGACATTGGATGCGGCGGAAACGGAGCGTCTGCTGGCCGAGACCAACGACTGGACCGTGCGTTTCAAGATGCCCGCCGACCGCATCGTACAGATGGACGATATGATTCGCGGACACGTGGAAGTCAACACCCGCACCTTGGATGACAAGGTGCTGTGGAAACGGGCGGACGAACTGCCCACCTACCACCTCGCCAACATCGTGGACGACCACCTGATGGAAATCACGGAAGTCATCCGCGGTGAAGAATGGCTCCCGTCCCTCCCCTTGCACTACCTTTTATATGAGGCCTTCGGCTGGCAGGATACGATGCCGCGTTTTGCGCACCTGTCCCTGCTTCTCAAGCCCGACGGAAAAGGAAAACTTTCCAAGCGCGACGGCGACAAGATGGGCTTCCCCGTCTTCCCTCTGCGCTGGACCTCTCCCGACGGCGAAGTCTCTCGCGGCTACCGCGAGGACGGTTATTTCCCCGAAGCCTTCGTCAACTTGCTGGCGATGCTCGGCTGGAACCCCGGTGACGAGCGGGAACTCTTCACCCTGGACGAACTGGTAGAGGCCTTCAGCATCGACCGTATCGTCAAGAGCGGCGCCCGCTTCAACCCCGACAAGGCCAAATGGTACAACAAAGAATACCTGCGCCGCAAATCTCCCGTCGAGTTATGCGATGCATTCATCCCCGTGCTGAAAGAAAAGGGAGTAAGCGTGACCGATGGAGATGAAAAGGATTTTGCCAGCCGGCGTTTCGGGCGGGGCTACGTAGAAAAAGTGGTGGCCCTCATTCAGGAAAGAGCAAGTTTCGTGCGCGATTTCTGGGACATCGCTTCCTATCTGTTCGTTTCTCCTACCGAATATGTGGAGAAAGACGCCGCCAAATTCTGGAAACCCGAGAATACGGCCCTGGCCTTCGACCTGGCCGCCCACATCTCCGCCTACGACAAGCCCCTGGAAAAAGAGGGCTTTGAAAAAGACGTGGAAGAATACATCAAGTCCCGCGAATGGCCGATGGGCAAAGTGATGAACTGCCTGCGCCTGGCCCTGGTCGGTGCATCCAGCGGACTGGGCATCGCGGACATCGTCTGCTTGATTGGCTTGGAAGAGTTCGGGCGGCGGATTGAGCACGCCCGCAATACGCTGGGAGCGTAATGGAGGGACGGACGGGTTCTGAAGAGAGGCCGGTTGCCCATTTAATGAGCGGCAGCGGGCCTTGCGTGGCAGCACCCGGAAGGCCACTCTCAAAGAATATTAGCGACTACCCCGACGGGCTGGTGCTGGTGGTGGACAAGCCCTGGCGCTGGACCTCTGCCGACGTCATCCGGAAAATCAAATACGCCGCCATCCGTCACTTCGGCAAAAAGAACCTCAAAGTCGGACACGCCGGCACCCTCGACCCCCTGGCAGACGGCGTGTTGCTCGTCTGTATCGGCGCCGCCACCAAAAAGGCGGAAGAATACCAGCGCCACGACAAGGAATACCTCTGCGAACTGGTCTTCGGCGCCACCACCCCCTCCTATGATTTGGAGAAAGAGCCCGACGCCTTCTTCCCCACCGACGGCGTGACAGCCGAAAGCGTTGCTGCCGCGCTGGAAGGCTTCCGGGGAGAACAGATGCAAGTCGCCCCCCTGTTCAGCGCCAAAAATATCGACGGCGTCCGGGCCTACGAACTAGCCCGCCGTGCCTATAAAAAAGGCGAAAAGGTGGATGACAGCCTTGTCCGCGCCAGCCGCGTCGTCATCAGCCGGCTGGATTTGCTGGACTTCGGGACGTTTGATGGGACTTTAGACAGTTCCTCATCCGAGCCTGCAGGTTCGCCTGACGCCTCCCGCGCCTCATCCCGCATCCACGTGGCCGATGTGCAAGCGCTCGCCGGCCACCCCGCCGCCACCCTGCGCATCGCCTGCAGCAAAGGCACCTACATCCGCGCCCTCGCCCGCGACATCGGCGAGACCCTCGGCTGCGGCGCCCTCATCAGCCGCCTTCGCCGCAGCGCCAGCGGCGACTTCACCCTCCGCCAAGCCCTCACCCTCGACCAGGCCCTGGAACTCTTTCGGGAGTAGGCCTGCTTATGTACGCACCACGCCCCCTCGAACCGCGCGTTTCGAGAGGCTTAACCCGCTTACCCTTCTAGTATCTGTCCTGCGGCGTTCTTGGTGTCCACCTTCTCGATGACACGCTCCAGGATTCCGTTTTCGTCAAAGATGAACGTGCGCCGCAGCGTACCCAAAACGGTCTTGCCGTACATTTTCTTCTCGCCCCAGGCGCCGAAAGACTGAAGCATTTCCGTCGTCGTGTCCGCCAACAGCCGGAACGGGAGTTCGTACTTCGCCCGGAATCCCGTATGGGACTTCGCGCTGTCCTTGCTCACGCCCACCACATTGTAACCTGCCGCAGTCAAAGCGGCATAATTGTCCCGGAACGAGCAGGCCTCCGCCGTGCATCCGGATGTATTATCCTTGGGATAGAAGTAAATGATGGTCTTCTTCCCCTTTCCGATGAAATCCTCCGATTTCACCTTGTTCCCGTCCTGGTCCACAACCTCAAAGGACGGCATCTTATCTCCAATTTTCAGCATATAATTATAAAGTTTAACGATACGCATAAATCAAACTTCTCCGACATATTGCCGGCGAATCCAAAAAGAGAAAAAGCGATTGAATTATACAAATCTAAATTACCTAAACCTAAATAATTTAACTTTAGGTAATGATAAAAATGAAAAGAACCAATAAAGATCTAAGAACAAATAGACTCAAAAAGAATACAAGTTTATCAGCACTCTGGACATCGGGTAGGGGGCGGGGCCCGCCGGCAGCGAGTTATCGCGAAGCGATGACGAAGATGACGATGGGAGGGGCCGAAGTGCAGAACGCCAACGGCGTTCGAACGAAGTCCCACGGCCAGCCCACCCTCGCGCCGAAAGCAGAAATTTTAAGGAATACCCCAAAAATGTCTTTAAAAAGTTTGCGGAGTTTTCATTTTTTATTACCTTTGCACCAGTAGAACCCGCCAAGCCTCTTCACAATGCTCAAATCGGTGGGTCTATTTTTTATTTATATGGGAACTGTCGCTTTTAGCAAGACCTATCTCACACCCGCTCAACACATCGCCCTGTTGAAATCAAGAGGTCTTCAAATATCGGACGAACAACTTGCAGAATCCTACCTGATTAATGTCGGGTACTATCGACTTAGCGCATATTTCTACCCGCTATTAGATGCACCGAAGGAGAATCACATCTATAAAACCTCAGCGACTTTTGGGAAAGTGGTGTCAATGTATACCTTCGATTCCCGATTGCGCTCCCTTCTCTTTTCGAAAATTGAGAAGATCGAAGTGGCTATCCGTAGCGCCTTGTCCAACATCGTTGCAAATGAAACCGGTGACATCTTCTGGGTCACCAATGCGGCCAACTATACGAATTTGGATCAATACAATACGTTGATGACGGTGATTAACAAGGAGTACATTGGCTCCAAGGAAGACTTCATCAAACATTTCAAGGATATTTATAGTGACCCGTATCCACCAGCATGGATGATTCTGGAAATTTTGCCTTTTGGCAATATAACCCACATCTATATGAATCTGATAGATTTATCCCTCAAAAAGAAGATTGCTCAGCATTTCGGCCTACAGCCACCGGTGTTCACCTCATGGCTGATGGTCCTCAGTGGACTTCGCAACCTTTGCTGCCATCACAGTCGAGTTTGGAATAAACTTCTGCCTATACGGCCGACGGAACCTCACCGCGTGATTCATCCCTGGATAGATTCATCAAAGACCAATTCGCAACGTATCTATTTCCGTTGCTGTATGATTGCCTACTTACTCTGCACCATTGAGCCAGTCAATAGGTTCAAATCAGAACTCAAGACCCTTTTCTCCGAATTCCCCAATATTGACACAGTTGCGATGGGCTTCCCTACCGGATGGGAGTCTGAGCCGCTTTGGAGATAAGTAACCCAGCCCAACACTCTCCCTATTCGAGATACCTGTCTTGGAGGACCTTGCGGTCGGAGGGAGAGACGAGGAGGATTTCTTCGAGATACTGGTCCATCGAGCCGTACTTGCGGTCAATAAGGTCGAGGGCGTCAATAAAGTAGCCCTCATTGGCGCCGACCAGGGAACGGACCACCGTCAGTTCTGCTTCGCCGCCTCCTTGGGAGAGAATGAGTTGCGTCGCCCGCTCGATTTCCGGAGCAAAGGCATCATTGGTCAGCCGGTAATCCACCAGCACCGTTTCACGGGAAGCGCCCAACGCGAAAAGGATGAACGCCGCTCCCAGGCCGGTGCGGTCCTTCCCCTGCGCACAATGCCAAAGGATGGCCCCCTCAGGCGTATTCAGGATTTTCTGGAAAAAAGCGGCATACTGCAGTTGGGTATATTCGCTGTCCACCATCCCCACATACATCGTCCGCGCGAACTCTTGCACAAAAGGATGCGACGCCCCCTTCGACACGAAATCACGGTAGCCCCGGATACCCGTTCCCTGAAGCCGCTCCATACTGACCTGCGCCTCCCGGGCATCCAGCGTGGGCAGGAAGAAATACTCCGCCCCTTCGACCGGACGGTCAGGCGACTGACTCACCTCCATTTCCATCCGGAAATCGAAATCCACCGCCAGGTGAAACTCCTCGCGCAAGCGTTGGATATCCCGGTCGGACGCCTTGCTCAAATCACCGCTGCGCAGCAGACGCCCCGCCTTGACCCTGCGACCGTCCTGCATCACATACCCCTTCAAATCCCGGGCATTGGGAATCAAGTCCATCCGGAGGGATTGAGACTCCAGACTCATAGAATCTTAATGATATTGGAAAAACCGGTGATATCAAAAACTTCCTTGACCTGCGTCTGCATATTCGTCAGCACCATCTTGCCGCCACGGCTCTGCACCGCTTTCTGCAACATCAGGAACACGCGCAAACCCTGGCTGGAGGTATATTCGAGCCCGGAGCAATCCAACTCAATATCCTTCATATCGCCTTGCATAATGAAGGTCAAATCTTCTTGAAACTGGGCGGCATTGGTCGTATCCACCCTACCCTTGATTTGGACAAGCACCTTGTCCACAGGACTGATAACTTTTACTTCCATAACTATACAAAATTTTCAATTTTCTTTTCCATTATCAAAACATTACACCCATTCTCGTAGTGATATTCCAGATGGTCCATCATCTGCTTGCATAGGAAGATGCCAAGGCCGCCGATGGGCCGTTCCTCTGCCGAAAGGGTGATGTCGGGGTCATCCTTGTCCAGTGGATTGAAAGAAACGCCGGCATCCTCGAAACGAATCCGCCAAACGCCACCCACAAGCGAAGTCTCCACCTGCATATAACCGGAGCCGGAATCGTAGGCATAATTCACCACATTCTCCACGACCTCCTCTACGCACAAGCGGATCCGCATATTCAACTCGAAGGGAAGGCCGTCCACCTCGGGGGTTGCCATCACATCTTCGATAATCGCTCCGGACTTGCCGGAAATAGGATCATAACGCTTTTTCATGGGCACAAAAATTAACGACCGCCAAACACATCGTCAATCAAATGAACAAACTCCTGATAGGCGAAAGTGTCTTTCAACTCGCTCAGGCTGTCCGCCAGGCCGCGATAATGCCACTCGTGGTCGCTGCGCTCCTTGGCGTGAAAAATCTTCCACAGTTCATCGCCCTGCTGCTGATAGTCACGCCAGATAGCCCGCATATTGGAAAGTTTATCGCCGATAGCCACGATTTTCGCATCGTGGGGAGCCACCTTCAAGTGGTCGATAGCCGCCTGCTTGCGCGAATGCCAGGAAGCCTCCTCGCTCACCCCTTCCGCGAACTTGTCCGACTCCGCCTCCACAAGGGCAGCAACACGAGAACCGAACTCCCGGGCGAGATCCTCCACGCTGATGGAAGTGTCCTCCACCGTATCGTGCAGGACGGCCGCAGCCAACAATTCCGGGTCATTGGTAATGGAAGCGACAATCGACATCGCCTCCAAGGGATGAATGATATAAGGGAAACCTTTTCCACGCCGTTCCGTACCGGCGTGCGCCTGTAAGGCGAAGAGAATGGCCTTGTCCACAAAGGCCGTATCCATTGCTTTGTTTGCCATATTACTATTCCATTTTTATTCTCCTGTTATACCCAACAAACGAGCCTGCCCCATCGCACGCTCCGCCCGGTGGCGGTTGTACGCGGAAGGCCCGGAGAGGATTTCATACATTTTTTCCAAATCATTGACGCCGCCCCCCTTGCGAATCATCGCCACATTGCACAGACTCTGCAAGCCGATGGAGGACGTCAGGATGTCAATGTCCGTACCCCCGATCTGGTGAACGGCCATACGATAGGCATCTCCGCCATAATCCTTGATTATTTTCTCCACATCCCCCAGTGTCTGGCAGCCGATATATTGCAAAACCGGCAGGTAAGGAAAAAGAGAAATCTCGTGAATCTCCGCCTGGTTGACGGCGGCGATGGACTGGTTCAACATCCCGAAGGGATTCAGTGCCAGATAACTGCGGAATGAATCCCCGTCGAGCGGGACCTCATCGAAGCGCCCGCTGGCCACCATACCCTGCACTTTACGGCGATAGTCACTGATGGCCAGCCGCATCCGGCTGAACTCATCATCCACCAGTTCCAGCATACCCGCCAGACGGCTCAGGTTGCGCAGGTAATTGCGGGGAACTTCTACGTCGGATTTATAACCGGTATCGTGGTAAATCGCCGCCCAGATATGCTGCAAGGTGGTACGCATCTGTACTTCGAAACGATAATCCTTGATTTCCGGACACTCAGGGTCCTCATACGCCCCTTCCGGAATACGACAGATATAATGAAGCGAGTTATAACCGAAACTGTCCAGGCTGTGGGTGACGCGCTTATCCACCGAATTCTCCCAATCCACCACAAACAGGCTTTCGACAATGGCGGCGATTTTATCCACATCCCCGACATACAGGGTGATGACACGAACCCCCACCAAATCGGTAATATCGTTCAAACAAGTATATTTCGAGCCTTTGAGTTCCAGTTTCCCGGCCAGTGAATCTTCGGTCTTCACCCGGCTTTCGCAGGCCGTCACCATCAAGCCCGCCTTGTCGATGGCTTCTTTGATGCGATTAAACGCCCATTTTTCCAAGCGTTGTAAGGCCGGCCGTATGGCGCGATAATCTTCCATCATCATCGTGCAATGCAAATCCAGCGCTCTTTCTTTTTTCTCTTCCATTTATTCTTGTTCTTTGAGTTTTGCCATTTCTTCGGCGGAAAGCTCCTGACGAGCCCCCTCCGTCGTATAACCCTGCTGTTGTTTCTGTTGCTGCAACTGCTGGGACACGTGGTTGTCACTGATGACCTGTTCCGCCCCGATGTTGAAAATACTACTGATAGAGCGGGAAAGGCTGATACGCCCTTCATCAATTACTGTACTGAAAGCCGGTACGTTCAACGACTTGTAGCGAGGCTTGCACAGGGAGAACTTCCAATCATCGAAATTACCCCACAAATCCACACCGAACTTAATCAACACGGGCGACTTGATGACCGAAATGTGATAGTTAAAATCCGAACTGACATCCTGGATGCCGCTCATCGCCAAGGAATAGCGGTCAATTTTCAAGGCAAAGGGGAAAACCTCAATCTTGCTGTTTTCGAGCCGTCCTTCCACACGCAGATTGTCCACATACCCCACATTCTTATTCTTGAACATCAGCACTTTCGCCAATTTGGTAAACTGGGGCGTATCATAAATCTGCAAGTCGCTTCCTTCAATGCGCATCACCCCTTTGGCTGTCGGAATGATAAAATTCATATGGGTATCCAACTCGGAGGTCATCGCCAGGTCGCAGGACAATAGACCCGAGAAATTGGACAGCAAGGGCATCAAGGTATCAAGGGCCGGGAAGAGTTCTATCACCCGTTCTGCAGTGACATCGATGAGACTCAGGTTGAGACCGGCCTTCAAATCTTTCTTCGTGCGCGTGGAGTAGAAGCCCTCGAAGAATACATTACCCACATTGGAGGTTGCCATCGTGTTGGTAATTCGGGCTGTCCGCTCCCGAACATCCAGGTCCATATTCACACTCATAAATTCCAAGCCCGAATAACGGATTTCATCGGCAGCCACCCGGATATTGGCGTTGATATTGGCCGGCACCACGAACAACTCGGATACCGTATCGACTTTTTCCACTTTGATTTCGGCTACCTGTTTGTCGAAACTGGCATCATCCAGGGCGGACAGGCGCTCTTTTTCTTCCTCGCTGATGCTCCGGCCCGTCTGCCAGGCGGACATCAACTCATCCCCGTCGATTTCCTGGGACTGGAACTGCGCATCCAGCAGGACCGGACCGCGGGAAGCCAGAAAACGGCGTAAGCCGTCGACTTTTCCGGTGAGTTTCACATCTGACTTTCCGCTGATAACTTTCAGGGAATCCAATACGACCGTGTTGTTGTTGAATGAACCGCCCAAAGCAGAGACATCGGTTTTCAACGGGAACAAGGGCGTGACCATCGTCAGTCGTCCCATCGAGAGCGTACCATTGAGGTCCCATTCCTTGAAATATTTTTCGAACATCCCCGGCAAGGAGAAATGCAAATCCTTCTCCCGGAAATCTTTTTCACTCAAGAAGTCCGGCAACTGACGATTGGACTGGATTTTCACCCAATGTTGGAACAGACTGTCACGGGGGACCTCGGGATAACGCTTGGCCAGAGTGTCAAGAAAAGCCTCCCTGCGAATAGCCCTGTCAACGGTATTCATTTCCGCCCGCACGTCCAGATTGAGTTGACGGATGCGCAGACGATCTGCTCCGCTCTTGTAGAGAATGCGGCCGTTGTGGCTCTTCAGCGTCAGAATCGGCGTCTGGCGTTGTCCCCGCTTGGGACGCACCGAGAAAGATTCCTGACCGTCGAGCAGAACGGCGACCATTCCGTCGGAGTCTTTCACGCGCAACTTACCGACATCCAAGGCACCGGAGAAAGGATAGAACGCCTGCCTTTCTTTATCAATCAAAACATTGGCGGAATTGAAAATCCGCAAGGCCAGATTCTTTCCGCTGACATCAAACAGTTTTTTATACAAGACTTGCAAAGAGTCCATTCCCATGGTCAGGGTCAGCAGACGGCGTTTCTGACCGCCTTCACGGAACTGCCGACCCTGCGCCCCCAAACGGATATCCAGCGAATCAATGGCCGCATCAATGGTATCGGCCGGCATCGCGACGGCCAGGTGGCGGGCAAAGAAACGCCCTTCCAAATCCGCTTTGGCAAATTCAGAAACGGAGAGCTGCGACTGACGAATCTTTCCTTTGAGCGAAGCGTTGAGCATACCGTCCAAATTGAGGGGCAATTTCTGGGGAGAAAGTGCGAGCAAGCCTTTGAGGTCCGAAATACAAGAGGCATCGATGGAATAAAGGGCATCCGACGCGCCTACCGGGACGGAGGTGGCTTTGAGCGTAGTGTAGAAGCGTTTCTCATCGGCGGTACCCAGTTGCACATCCACGCCCATCTTGCCCCGGTTGGTCCACGCCGTACCTTGAGCCTTGAACGGAATGTCAAAAGCGCTGATTTCAAAACGGTCGAGATTCAAGAAATAATAGGCGGAATCACGTTTGACAATGCTGGCAGCCAGTTCGATAGGCACCCGTGTGCGTCCTACGGAGGCCAGTGCCAGGGCAGAACGAGCAGAAGCCTCCACTTTCACCGTATCCGGCCGGCGCTGCAGGAAAAAACGATGCAAACCGAAAAAGACAGTATCTTTCTTCAAGCGTCCGGCAACGAAAAGCGAGTCGATGGTCAGTTTTCCGCGAAGTTGGCGCAGGGAATCCGTGCGGATATTGCTGCGTAAGATGATTTCTTTGGCCCGCATCGAGGCAAATAGCGTATCCTGCAAGGAACAATAGAATACCCGGGGGTTGTCTTTCAGGCAGATACGGTTGATATGGATGACCGGCAGGGACAGACTGCTTTCGCTTGTATCGGCCACCTGGGTCGTATCGGATTTGAAGATATCCCAATTGACCTTCTCCCCATAATCCTTGGCATAAATATGCGGTTTAGCCAGTTCGATGAAAGGAATGTGCAGCGTGCGCTGCTCCCAGAAATCACTGGCTTTCAGAACGACCTTCAAAGAAGCGATGCTGGCGAGCGTATCCCGCGCAGTGGAATCCAGAACGGGAATGACGGGAGGTTGAGCCGCAGACGACACGGTAGAAGGGGCGGAAGCGTTCGCTCCGCGACGACGGGGCGGACGATAATACCCCTGCTTGCCCGAGCCTGCCATCCTGCTCAAAGACAAGGCTACGCTGTCTTCCCGGGCGAAACGGTCAGCCGGATAGGTCAACACGACATCGTCCAGTTGGACGGACCAATGGGGAAAGTCTTTCCAGAGCGAAAGGTAGATATTGCCGAAATGCACATCCGCATCCACAAAACGCACGGCATAGCGGTTGACGATGCGGGTCAGCGCCTTCTCGGACAGCGCCCATTGCACTGTGAGCGTCAGCACCAGCATCAGGCCCAGCAATGAAGCGAATACAATAGCAACGATTTTCAGAACTTTTTTCATTTGTACTTCTCCGGCAATTTATGTCCGACAGCGGCAATGAAACGTTTATACGCCTCGGCATCCTTGGGACAAATCAGCAGGACATCGTCCGTATCGATAATCATAAAGTCATCCAGGCCCTGGATAGCCATCATCTTGTCCCGGGAAGTGGTTACCATCAGGCAGTTCTTGCTGTCACCCGGGTTCACGAGACTGCCCTTGATGACATTGCCCGCCGGATCCTTCTCTTCTACCATATCGTAGTAGGTCTGCCACTCTCCGATGTCATCCCAACGGAAACGGACGGGATAGACCCGGGCCCGGTGCGTTTTTTCCAAAATGCCATAAGAGATGGACTGGCGCTCTGCGCCGCCATAGACTTTTTCAATGAATCGCTTTTCCCCGGCCGTACCGAAGACATCCTGCCAGCCCTCAAACAGACTGGCCAGCAACGGCATACACTCTTCGATTTCTTCCCGAATGGTCTTGACATTCCAGATAAAGATACCGGCGTTCCACAGAAACTCCCCGCTGTCGACGAAGATTTTCGCCAGGGCTGCATCCGGCTTTTCGGTAAAAGTCTTGACCTTGAACGGGGGGGTGTCTTCGGGACTTCCGGGTGCTTTCTGGATATAACCGAAATTGGGGTCCGGACGGGTGGGAACCGTACCCAAGACAATCAGTTCATCGTGTTTGGAAGCGTAGTCCAGCGCGTGCCTGAGGGTATAGACGAAGGGACGCATATCCCGCAGAAGGTGGTCGGAGGGCGTCACGATAACGGTCGCTTCGGGGTCGCGCAACATCAACTTATAGGTGGCGTAGGTCAGGCTGGGAGCCGTATCCCGGATGGCGGGCTCGACAATCAGGTTTTCGTCGCTCAACTCCGGCAAATGCTCCTTGACATACTGGACATAGCGTCTGGTGGTAATCACCAGAATATGGTCCGCCGGAACGACCTTGGAAAAACGGTCGAAGGTGTGACGGAGGAAACTCGTCCCCATTTCCCGAATGGTAATAAACTGCTTGGGCAGTCGCTCGCGGCTGACCGGCCAGAAACGGCGTCCGGCACCGCCCGCCATAATAATGCGACGACATCAAAAAACGCTTCCAGTCCCTGCAATGCTTTATGGGAGGTCAGGTAATGACGGGCGGCCGCCACCATATTGCGCTGTTTGGGTCCGGTGACGCTCCCGTCCAGATAGGGCGCGGCACTGCGGTCCTTCACTTCGACGAAATGAACGCCCTGCCCGTCCAGCGTAATCAGGTCCAACTCGCGATGACCGCTGCGCCAGTTCCGGTCCAGCACCGTCTGGCCCTTGGCGACCAGCAGTTCGCAGGCCTGCTGCTCGCCGCGACGTCCCAACATCGTATTCTGCATCGCGTTCATAACAATTTTACGACAGTAACCCCGCTGCCGCCCAGGTCTATGTGTTCATCTTGGACGCTCTCCACCCCCGGGGTGGCGCGCAAGAGTTTTTGAATTTCTTCGTGCAGGACGCCTGTCCCCTTCCCGTGGATGATGCGCACACTGCCCACCGACAGCATAATGGCATCATCGATGTACTGCACCACCTTTTCCAGCGCATCGGTCAGCCGTTCTCCGCGCACATCCAGTTCGGTACTGAAATTCAACTTGCGGCGGGAAATGCTTTCATCCACACGGATGATGCTCTTGCCGGCATTCGCCTTGGCGATGGTCTTGTACTCGCCGACCGTAATCCGCTCCACCTCGCAGGGACGCAAACGCGAAGTAATGCTCCCGATGGCGACGGTCACGCTGTCCCGCCCGGTCTCAATCACCTCGCCCACCATATTGTGGCGTTTGACGCGAACCTTCTCACCCACTTGCAAAGGCGCGGTTCGGAACGCCTGTTCCTGCTGTTTTTTTCGCTCTTGCTCTGCATCCTGCTCGGCTTGACGCTCCCCTGCTTTGCGCGCTTTGCGCTCCATAGCCCGCTGTTTGCGGGCATCCAATTGAGCGATTTTCTTGGCGATATAGTCATCCTTGGCTTTTTGTTCGTCTTCCTTGTTTTGGGCCAGAACGCTCATAAAGTCTGCCAAGGCGCCTCTCGCCTGCCGGGTCTGCTGTTTGTCGGCCTGCGACTCGCGGATGGTACGAATGGTATTTTCAATTTCTTTGTTAGCCCCTTTGATGATTTCCTCGGCTTCCTTGCGGGCCGCATCGAGAATTTCCTGACGCATCTGCCGGATTTCCTCCAACTCGTCACGGTATTGGTCGGTAATGCTTGACAGGGCTTTGTCGGTGCTGCGGACGTGCTGCAATTTCTCGTCCAGCGCTTGTTTGCTGCGCTCAATTTTACGCAGACTGCGCTCCATATCGACGAAATCCTCGCCCGCCCGCTTCTCGGCATCCTGCACCAAGGCTTCGGAGAGCCCCATTTTACGGGCCAGTTCAAAGGCAAAGGAATGCCCGGGCAAGCCCATTTCCAAGCGGAACAACGGAACAATGTTTTTGCCGTCAAAAGCCATCGCCCCGTTCACAGCCCCGCAGTTGGGAGATGACGCGTAGAGTTTGAGTTGCGTATAGTGGGTGGTCATCACGCCATAAACGCCGGCGTTGTCCAGCCGGCTGAGGATGGCTTCAGCAATGGCCGCTCCCGCAGCCGGTTCCGTCCCCGCTCCCAGTTCATCTATCAGCACGAGGGTATCCTTGTCCGCCTGCGCCGTCACGTCCTTCATTTCCGCAAGGAAAGAACTATAGGTACTGAGGTCGTTTTCTAAAGACTGGTCATCGCCGATGC
>CADAFY010000014.1 GCA_902787255.1 uncultured Bacteroidia bacterium | reverse complement strand
TTCAACGACAACTCCGACATCCGCCTCTTCTACCGAGGACAGTCCTCCCAGCCTTCGACTTCGCAGTTGATGCCGGTGCCGGACAACAGCAACCCCCTCAACATCAGTTTCGGTAATCCCTATTTGAAACCCTATTTCACGCACCGCGTCCGGGGCGGTTTCGGCTACACCGACAAGCAGACCTTCTTCTCCATCCGGGGCTTTTTCAGCGGCAATGTGGTCAAGGACAACATCACTTCCGCCCGTTGGTATGATAGCGCCGGCGTGCAGTATTCGATGCCTTTGAACGGCCCTCTCGGGGGCGATTTCTTCCTGGGTTGCTTCCTCAATTCACCGATTGCCAAGAGCAATTTCTCCGTATCCAACCGCTTCCGGATTTCCTATTCCAACAGCACCAACTTCGTGGGAATCTCTACCAGGAGCCAGGAATTTACGAATACCTATTACGATGCCGCTACGTCTTCCTTTGATTACGAAGGCTTCAACAACGATTTCTTCGGGGCGAATCCGACCAAGAGTTTTTCCGATTACTTCACGACCAACAGGACCCAGTCGCTCAACCTGACCGAGAACCTCAAATTCACCTACCGCAATGACTTTGTGGAGGCTTCTCTCGGAGCGGGTACGACGATGAACAAAGGCTGGTATACCATCGCCTCTTCGGCGCAGAACCTGCGTTTCCGCAACCAGGCCCAGGCGGAAATGCTCTGGACGATTCCCGGCGGCGTGGGCCTCAATGCCGATGCCTCCTATATCTGGTACAACGGCTACACCAACTCCGAGAACGAGTGCATCATCAATGCGGAAGTGACCAAGCTGCTCTTCAAAAACCAGTTTACCTTAAGTGTCAAGGTGTTCGATATCCTCAATCAGTCCCGCAACCGCTATGTGACCGATACCGCCAACGTCCACACCGAGACGCTCAACAACACCCTCGGCCGCTATGTGATGGTGTCCCTGACCTACCGCTTCGGCAACTTCGGCAAAGCCGGCAAGCAGATGGAAAGCCGTATGCAGAAAGAACGCGCCAACCGCGGCGGCTTCGGCGGCCCGAGATTCTAGGGAGTTCTGTGTGTTACCTGTCAGTCGGGTAATATGCTGTATATCAACAAACTGCTAAAAAGGACCTACCTTATTTGAAGTAGGTCCTTTCTTGTAATTGGTTGATAGATAGGTCTATGAGCGCAGAGGCTGTTTGAAGGGGCTGTCAGGAAGCCGCTACTTAGCCTTTGATCCAGTCGGTAATTCCGGCGATGTCGTCCTTGGGGAAGGTGCGTTGTTCGCCGGTGGCGAGGTTCTTGAGGTTGATAAGGCCGGCGGCGGCTTCGTCGCTGCCGCAGATGCTGATGAAGGGGATGCCCTTGCGGTCGGCGTAGTCAAACTGCTTTTTGAGTTTGGTGTTCTCGGGATAAATCTCGCAGCAAACGCCCTCTGAGCGCAGCCGGCCGATGACGGGAATCAGGTAAGCCGCCTCACCCATATTGGCGAAAAGCACGCGAGTGGAGGATTTAAGTCCGGCCGGGAATTTGTCGAGTCCCGTCAGCACATCATAGATGCGGTCGGCTCCGAAGGAAATGCCCACGCCCGAGGTGTCGGGCAGGCCGAAGATGCCGGTGAGGTTGTCGTACCGACCGCCGCCGCAGATGCTGCCGATGGCAAAATCCAGCGCCTTGACCTCGAAGATCGCTCCTGTGTAGTAATTGAGGCCGCGGGCCAGCGACAGGTCGATTTCAACGGAACTGTCCACCCCGGCGCCATCGATATAATCCAGCAATTCCTCCAGTTCCGCCACGCCTTTCAAGCCTTCCTGCGAAACAATGCCTGAAGCACTTCCGCCCTCGAACAGGCCCTTCATCACCGCCAGTTTGGCGCGGTTGTCTCCGCTAAGCGTCAGCACCGGCTCAATCACGGCGACAGCCTCGGCGCTCAAGCCTTTCTCCGCCATTTCCGCCTTGACGGCATCCAGCCCGATTTTGTCGATTTTGTCGATGGCAACCGTGATGTCCACCACCTTGTCGGGCGTTCCGGCGATTTCCGCCAGTCCGCTCAGGAGTTTGCGGTTGTTGATTTTGATGGCCACGCGGATGTCCAGTTTCCTAAACACGGTGTCCACGATTTGCACCAGTTCCAATTCGTTCAACTGGCTCTTGGAACCGATGACATCGGCGTCGCACTGGTAGAACTCGCGGTAGCGGCCCTTCTGCGGTCGGTCCGCCCGCCAGACGGGCTGAATCTGGTAGCGCTTAAAGGGGAAGGCGAGTTCGTCCCGGTGCTGCACCACATAGCGGGCAAAAGGGACGGTCAAGTCATACCGCAGGCCTTTTTCGCAGACCTTCAGGCTGAGTTTCTTACTGTCAATCTCCCCGCTAAAGTCCACGCCCGCGAACGCATCGCCCGAGTTGAGGATGCGGAAAAGCAATTTGTCGCCTTCCTCGCCGTACTTGCCCAGCAGGGTGGAAAGGTTCTCCATCGCGGGGGTCTCGATTTGCGAGAATCCGTAGGTCTTGAATACCGCCTTGATGGTGTCGAAAATATAGTTGCGGGCCGCCATTTCGGAAGGTCCGAAATCGCGCGTGCCCTTGGGGATGGAAGGTTTCTGTGCCATTATAGTTCCGTTAGATTTTTCGTATAATTTCTCCATTTTTCAATCAGCGCCTGCATATCCTCGGGAATTTCCGCGTGAAATTCCAGCCATTTCCCGCTGCGGGGATGCTCGAAGCCCAGGTCGGCTGCGTGCAAAGCCTGACGGGGGAGCAACTTGAAGCAGTTCTCGATGAACTGGCGGTACTTGGCATAGATGGTGCCCTGGCGTATGGTGGCTCCGTCATAGCGCTCATCATTGAACAAAGGATGTCCGATATGCTTGAAGTGTACGCGGATTTGGTGGGTGCGGCCCGTCTCCAGCCGGCATTCCACCAACGTGACAAAACCGAAGCGCTCCAGCACTTTGTAATGGGTGACGGCCGTCTTGCCCTGGTCTCCTTCGGGATAGACTTTGTAACGCAGGCGGTCGGAAGGGTCGCGCCCGATATTGCCGTCGATGGTCCCTTCGTCCTCTTTTACATCGCCCCATACCAGCGCTACATAGCGGCGGTTGATGCTGTGGACGAAAAACTGCTTGGCGAGTTTGAGTTGCGCTTCTTCGTTTTTCGCAACCACCAGTAGGCCCGAAGTGTCTTTGTCGATGCGATGCACCAGCACGCCCATCCGTTCATCCTCGGCGTCCGCTTCCTGCCGCAGGCCTAGGTGGAAGGCGAGGGCGTTGACCAGGGTGCCGTTATAATGCCCGTGTCCGGGATGCACTACCATACCGGCGGGTTTGTTGAGCACCAGCACATCGTCGTCTTCATAAACGATGTCAAGGGGAATGTCTTCCGGCAGGATTTCCAAGCCCCTGCGTTCGTAAGGCATCACGAAAGTGACCACTTCTCCGGGGCGTACGACATAATTGGCCTTGACCGTCTTTTCGCCCACCTTCACATACCCGGCCTTGATGGCCAACTGGATGCGGTGGCGGGAACTGTGGTCCATATGGAAGGCGAGGAACTTGTCGATGCGCAAGGGTTCCTGTCCCTTGTCGATGACGAAGCGGTAGTGCTCGAAACACGCGCCTTCGTTCTCGTCAAGCGCGTCGATGTTCTCTTCGAGTTCTTCGCTCTGCTCCTCGAAATCAAGCTCTTCTTCGAACTTCTTCATTGCTTGTTATTCGCTCTTTTCTTCCGGAGCCTGACGTACGGGTACTTTTCCGGAATCGAGGGTAAAGAAAAGCCTGACGGAACCGCCCATTTTGACGGGGGCGCCGCCGATGTCAGGGACTTGCTTGTAAACCACGGCAGCCAGCGAGTCGGCATAAGTCTTGATGTCGCGGTCGAAAACCATTCTTCCGACATTGAGCGAGTTGTCGTGGAGTTGGTCCGCCGCCTGCAGGATGTGCATTCCCAGCAGGTCCGGAACCATCGTTTCGTTCTCTTTGGCGTTGACCCCGAGGGTCAGGTCGATGACGCTGTCGCTTTCCAGCAGGGTGCCGGCTTCGACCGGTTCGCCCCGGTGGCTCTGGGCCAGTACATTGTTGGTGGCAAAGTCATTCGTGTAACTGAGGGTGCCTACCTTCAGGCCGGCTCCGATGATTTCGGAAGTCGCCTGACGCAGGGAATAGCCGACGACATTGGGCATCACCACCTGTTTGGGGCTGACCGCATTGATGACCAGGCGGATTTTGCGGCCTTGTTTCACGCCGCTGCCCGGTGTGGGGTTCTGGCGGTAGATGCTGCCGGGCGCCATACGGCGGACATACACGGAGTCGGAAACCAGCACCTCCAACTTGTTCTGCCGGGCCAGGCTTTCGGCTTGCGGGACAGTCATCCCGGTAAAATCGGGTACTTTGATTTCTTTGCCGTGACGGGTGAAAAGACCCAGGCTCAAAGCCGCTGTCAGAATGACGACGATGTATACCCCCGCCATTCCTAGGATATTTTTGACGGCCCAATGACCGAAAATATTTTTGAAATTTTTCTTTCTCTTTTCCATTTTTAGTCTATTACGCATCTGATTTGGGCATAGAAACTCGCTTTGTCCATCGGGGAAGCGATGACATCGGGGCTGTCGTAGGAAAAGAAACGGCACCACGCATTGTTGCCGTCATGAGAAGTAGCCGTCCAGAATACGGCCTTTTCTCCGAAGAATCTGAAGTATTTGCTTTCGGAGGGATTCCCCAATGCATAGCCCAACATTTTGATGGAAAGACGCGAACGGTTGGTCTTGTTCACCTTGGGCTGGTATTCCTGCATTTCTTCTCCGTTGAAGGTGTAGAAGCACATCATTTCCCCGGCCACGTCCTCCCAGTTTTTCTCCGCAGCGGGAACCTCGGAAATGCCGGCGGCGGTAGCTACGCTTTGGGCCATCGCTGTCCATTCCTCGTCCGTAGGAAGGTGCCAGCCGTCCGGACAGGCATCTACGGCGTCGTTCCAATTGTAGTACCTTCCTAAAGCCGGATCGAGGATTTCGTAGCCTCGGTAAGAAATGCCGATGGCACGCCCGGGAGTGCCGGTAGTGCCTGTGGTGCGGGCATTGCCGGCCGTGAGGTTGCAACGCATCCATCTTTGCCCGTTCAGCTTAGTCGATACGAATGTACTGTCATTGGAATAGGTATGGAGTATGTCTCCCTTGGCGGTATCATAATCTTCCAAAGGCATACTGCACTCATATTCCTTGCCCTCTTTGTTTACGCCGATGCCCCCTTTGACCGTGGTTACATAGGCCGTAGCGGAAGTCGAGTAGTAGTCCCCGGAGGGCGAAACGACACAGGTTACGGTATAGGTGGCGAGGGAGTCTTTGCTGAACATATAGGAGAAGTCGTTGTCCGGTCCCGAAGCCGGTATGGATTCGCCCGTCAGGCCGCTGATGGACCAGCGGTAACTCAATGTTCCGTTCTTGGGATGATAGAGTTTGTGGTCCGTCTTGAAATGAACGGCTTGTCCTATCTTGATGTAGTTGACGCACTCGATGGACAGCGAACCTTCCAGATAGTTCTTGGTGGTTGTCGTCTCGTTCTTTTTGCAGGCCCCCGACAGCAGGATGCAGAGGGTTGCCGGTATGATGATTCTCCAATTCATATTTCTTCTTTTCTCTAAACTTACAAAGATAATAATTCTTTTCAAGAATCTATCTTCTTTGCGTATCTTTGCACTTGTATTTGATGGTTGACTTTATGAAAAACACCCTTTTGCTCTTTTGTTGCTTGCTTTGCCTCTCGTGCAGCCGTCCCGCCTATGTGGATTTCACGGGCTATGCCCAGGGTGGCGTCTGGCAGGTGAAGGCGAATCTGCAGGGTGTTTCAAACGAACGCACTGTCCTGCAGCACGGCTTGGATTCTTTGCTGACGGCCATTGACGCTTCCTTGTCGGGATATAGCCAAGGTTCCGTACTGGCGCGTCACAACCGCGGGGATTTGCCGGCTGTCGCTTCCGTGGCGGACCAAAATGTGGCACAATCCCGCGAAGAGGCGTTGGCGGCAGGCTATGACGCAATGTTCTTGAAAATGCTGGAACTGGCAGAGGCGGCTTGGACGCTGACAGACGGAAAGGTAGATGCTTCGGCCGCCGCACTTTTCGACGCCTGGGGCTTTGGCTTTAAGCACGATTCCCTGCCGTCCCAAGCCACCAGCGACTCTCTCAAGGCCTTGTGCGGTTCGTTCTCGCTGCGCCGTCCTGACGGCCGCCCCCAGCGCTTCAATTTCAATGCCTTGGCGCAAGGTTTCAGCAGCGATGTGCTGGCCGCTTATCTGTACGAAAACGGTGTGAAGGATATGCTGGTCAATGTGGGCGGTGAAATGGTCTGCGCCGGCGTCAATGCGTCCGGAAATCCGTGGAAACTGGGCATCGACGCTCCGTATGACGGCAATGACACGCCCGGACGGAACATCAGCGGCGTTTTCTCCGTCAAGACGGTTCCGGCCGGGGTGGTCACCTCGGGCAATTACCGGAAATTCTATATCAAGGACGGGGTTAAATATGCCCATACCATTGACCCTTCTACCGGTCGTCCGGTTTCCCATTCGCTCCTGTCCGCCACGATTATCGTCGGCCCGGACTGCCCCTTGATTGCGCCCGGAGCCCCTTTTGAGGGCTATCCCGCCACCTTGGCCGATGCCCTTGCCACCTATTGTATGGTGGTGGGGAGCGAAACGGCCGCCGCTTTCGTCCGCTCTCATTCCGGGATAGAAGCCTGCCTTATCAGCGGGGAAGCCGCGCCGGAAGCCCAGACGGGGGAAGCCGCCCAGGATGCATTTTACGTTTGGAAATCCAAAGGTTTCCCGGCGGAATGAGACGCCGAACCTTCTGAGGTATTCAGCGGCACGATAGTGCCGCAATCGTTTCGAGAATAAATACCAACGCCCGGCAGCAGGCTTCATTGACGATGATGAGCAACGGCATCCGGGTCGCCAGTGCCAGCAGAGCGCCGGCCATAATCAAGGTCATCAAAGGCATACAGAGCAGGTTGGTCAGCAGGAAAAACAAGGGAAACGAGCCGAATTTCCACCAGGCCAGCGGGCCGGTAAATACCTGGCAACTGATAGACAGTGCGCAAAGGTCCCAGACCTTATGCAGACCTTTTGAAAGCAGGGTCCTGCGTGCCCGGCGCACGGCCGGTGAGGCGCCGCTTTCCTCGGGCCACCATTTTTGCAGGCGGGGGTAGAGAAAGACAATCCCTGTCATCGCCAGGTAACTGAGTTGAAAGCCGATTTCCCTTACAGCCGGCGGGTACAGGGCTTCTTGGAGCATCAAAGCGCTCGCCAGAATGTCGGCGGGGCGGACCTTGCGTTCCAGCAGGAGGGCGATTTCGCGCAGGCAGATGAACAGCCAGGCACGGACAATCGAAGGTCCGGCTCCGACAGCCAGGGTATAGACCCCGCACAGGAGTATCAGCAGCACCCCGCGTGTCTTTTTCCAAACGGGTGCGTTCCCGGCGAGAGTCAAAACCCAACTGAACGCCAGGTAGAGTATGCCCAAATGCAACCCGGACAGGGCCAGCAGGTGGGAGGCCCCGCTTTGGCGGAATGCCGTTTTCAGTTCTGCCGGCAGTCCGCTTCTGTCTCCCGTCAGCAAGGCACACAACAGTTCGCGGGTCGTGCTGTCGCGATAGGGGAGGCTTCTGATATAGGACCGAAGCGTTTCCGCCCATTCCTCGGCCCGTTTCCAGTGCCACAGGGACGCATCGTCTTCCGCCAGCAATCCGCAGAGCATTCCTGTCGCAAAAACACAGAACAGAAAAAATTTTTCTTTTTTCAGCCGTTTTTCCCGATAAAAATGCGTATATGGGAGTAAAAATCCGAGCGTTGCCGCCACCAGCCAAAGTTGGGCTTCCCGGGCAGTCAAACCCAGTAAAATCCCTGCTGTAAAGCATAAAGGACGACCGATATTCTCTTCTTGTTTCCAAACCATAACGGAATATCAAGATTTATTTCCTATATTTGCGAAGAATTCGGAAAAATTTTTCGCGCAGAAAAAATTTTTCTTTTTACTAACCTTTTTTAAATTTTTTTTATGATTATTCTGGTTCTCAACTGCGGCAGTTCTTCCTTGAAGTACCAACTGCTCGACATGAAAAGTAATGATAGTTACGACTTGCTGGCCAAAGGCATCGTGGAGCGTATCGGGATGGAAATGTCCCGGCTCAAACACCAGGCGACGGGCAAAGAGGCGTTGGTGGAAGACAAGCCGATTCCCGACCATACGGATGCCATCCGGGCTGTTCTGGCGGCACTTACGGACAAGACGGCCGGCGTGCTCTCTTCTCTCGAGGACATCGAGGCGGTGGGACATCGCGTGCTGCACGGCGGTGCCAAGTTGACGGCCAGCAAACGCGTGGATGCCGAACTGATTGCCCAGGTGGAAAAATGCTGTGACCTCGGCCCGCTCCACAACCCCGCTAACCTCAAAGGCATTTATGCGGTCAGCGAAGTGATGCCTTCCACCCCGCAGGTGGCCGTTTTCGATACGGCTTTCCACCAGACGATGCCCGATTACGCCTACACCTATGCGATTCCTTATCGTTATTATGAGAAATACGATATCCGCAAGTACGGCTTCCACGGCACCAGCCACCGTTATGTGTCGGCGAAAGGCGCCCAGTTTGCCGGTCTGGATTTGAACAACAGCCGCATCATCACCTGTCACCTCGGCAACGGCAGTTCCATCGCTGCGGTGCTCAATGGCAAGTGCGTCAATACGACGATGGGGCTTACCCCGTTGGACGGCCTCATTATGGGAACGCGCAGCGGAGCCATCGACCCTTCGGTCGTGACCTACATCCAGAAGAAAGAAGGACTGACCGCCGACCAGGTGGAAACGATGCTCAACAAAGAGAGCGGTTTTCTGGGTGTGTCCGGGATTTCATCGGACTTCCGCGACCTCGGCCAGGCGGCAGAAAATGGCGAGTACCGTGCCAAATTGGCCCTGAAGAAACTGGTTCACGGCATCATCAATTATGTGGGTGCCTATGTGGCCGAAATGAACGGTGTGGACCTGATTATCTTCACCGGCGGCATCGGTGAGAACAACGCTCGTCTGCGCCGTCGTGTCTGCGACAACCTGACCTATCTCGGTCTCCAGTTCGACAACGCGGCCAACGACTGCCGCGGCCAGGATGTGATGATTACCCTGCCCGAGTCCAAGGTCAAAGCCGCCGTCATCTGCACCAACGAAGAACTCGTCATCGCCCAAGACACGATGAAAATCGTCCTCAACGAGGAAATCTAAAATCTGAGATAAGACCGCTACCGGAAGAAACTGAAGTGGACGGCGCCGTATTTTTTCTCTTTGAGGAAGCGGGGGTGTCCACTGAAGTTGTAGTCGGCGGAGTGTTCCAGGATGAAAAGACAGTCGGGGTGAAGGAGGCTTTGCGGCTGCCCGTCTTCACCGGTCCAGGTGGTGGAGAAGATCTTGTCGGGCAGGGTGTCGATGCCTTCCAAGGCATAGGGCGGGTCGGCGAAAATCAGGTCGAAGCGCTTGCGGCACAGGGGCAGGAAGTCAAAGACATTGTGGTGGACGACGGTGATGATGTTGTCCAGCCCGAGGGCGTGGGCCTGCTGCTTGATGAAGCGGGCGTTGTCGGGGTTCATTTCGATGCAATGAACGCCAGCAGCTCCGCGGGAAGCAAATTCAAAACTGATGGAACCTGCGCCGCCGAAGAGGTCGAGCACTTGCAGCTCTTCAAACTCGTAGATGTTGTCGAGGGTGTTGAACAGTCCTTCTTTGGCAAAATCTGTCGTGGGGCGCGCCTTGTAACCCGGCGGGGGTGTGATGCTCCGTCCCCGCAAATTTCCGCCGATGATTCTCATAAACTCTTGACCGCTTGGAAATAATGGTAGAGGGACATTTCTTCTTCCGCCGTCAGCGGGGTGCGGAAATAAATGGTGGATGCTTCCGGATTGAGTTGGAGATTTTTGAGCATCCTGAAGATGTAGTATTGCGCCGTGGTGAAGTCCGGGGCTTCAAAACTGTTGCAAAGCATCAAGTTCTTTCCCTGGAAAATCACCAGATAGAGGCGGCCTTCGGCGTAGGAGGCAATAATCTTGTTGTAACTGTCTACCTTATATCCCTCGGTCAGCAGGAAATGGAACTCCGGTAAAATGCTCGCTTCGCTGACGGAAAGCATACTGCAGACGATGTGGGTCAGGCGCGACTTGGCGGGAGTCCAGATTTCAACCGCTCCCAACTCCGCGGGCAGGACGTTCCAGCGCAGGTCTGCGCCTTCTTCAGGGGTGAAGGCAGCATCCATATATTCTTGCGCGCGCGTTTCGTCAAACCAATTGGCGGGGACCAGGGTATAGCGGGGAAGGAAGGCGGAAAGGACTACTTCTTCGTAGCTGCGCTGAAAGATGTCGCTGCTGAAAACAAACTCTGCGCTCAGCCATTCAGACCGGGCGCAGTCGTTCGTTTGATAAGTAAATCCGTTCTGTCCGAAGCGGACAGACAGTTTGGAAGGATTATTCCCAGTTACCGGCATTGTTGTTCGGGGCTGTGACGCTACCGACTTTCAGGCCGGGATAGCGGTCCGTATCAATGCGCTCTTCGCAGAGGTTGACAATCAGCTGGTGGTTCATACCCTTGAGCAGGCGCTCGATATAGACGTAGGGCTCGGCTTTGGTCTTGTCGGTATAGGGGAGCATCTTCTTCTCGGCATAGGGAATGGCCGCTTCGAAGAGAGGCACTTTCACACCCGACACGGTCTTGATTTCAGCCGCATAGATGATGGTGTCCTTGTCGTTGGTGAAGGGGATATACTTGATTTTCCTGATGTCGAAGTCGGGACGGCTCTTCTTGCTGCAAAGGGTATCCTTGACGGGAATCTTGGTGGTGATTTCCATATGCAAGGGGAAGTTGGGATCCTTGGGGGTTCCGTCTGCGTTATAGAAAAGTTCAAACAGGTCTTCGTCGGTAATTTTTTTATTCTTGTGGGCCTTCTTGTAATCGGCCAACATCTTCTTTTTCGCGGTCAGCAGATTCTTGTTTTTGGCCAAGAACTCTTTTGCCCCGTCTGACAGTTCTTTCTCATACTTTCCTTTCGGAAGGTCCAAACCTTTCTTGTTGGCAGCGGACAAATCGTCATCTTCGGAGCCGATTTGTTTGGTGACTTCCACAAAACCATTGTTGTAGAACCAAATCAGGGAGTCGGCCGTGGGGGAATAGTGGCCGTAGGTGCTCTTGAAGCCTACCTGAAGGGTGCGGATGTCTTTGAGAAGCTGGATGGCAACTTGTTCGCGAGCGGCTTTCTCATCATTGAATTTCACAGGCCGCATAATGCTGTCGACGCAGAAGTAAGCCAATACGAGGATGCAGACAGGAAGGACTGCATAGGTCAGGATTTTTTGATAGAGTGGTTTCATTATGTTGTATATTTTATTTCAAAATCACGCAAAGATAAGAAACTGTTTGGAATTTTGAAACAGTTTCGAAAAAAATGAATAAATTTGCAAGAGATATGACGGAAAAAGTTAGCATAAATCCGCCCGATTTGGCATCATTGCAGCGCATTTTGACCGAATGCGACGATTTTGTCGTTACGGCCCACAACAGTCCGGACGGAGATGCCCTGGGCAGTAGTTCCGGGATGTGCCATTATCTGGCGTCGCTGGGCAAGCGCGTCACTTTATTGTTGCCGGACCCTGCACCCGCCCCGTTGTCTTTTGTTTTTGATCCTGTTCCTCCCTTCCCGGTGTATAACCTGACGGAGCATCCGGAGCAGGTGGCGGCGGCATTAGCCAAGGCGGGTGCTGTCATTTGTTTGGACTTCAATCATTTCGGAAGGACGAAACTGGGGGAGGCCATCCCCGCCTGCACCGTGCCCAAAGTCCTGATAGACCATCATCTCAACCCGGATCGTGCGTCCTTCGAGGTCTGTATCAGTGAAATCAATGTTTCCTCGGCCTGCGAACTGCTTTATTATTTGCTGCTATCGCTGGACGCGGTGAACGGTGAGGCTTCCGCGCTTCCGCCGCGTTGCGCCTACAGCCTGATGGTCGGGATGACGACCGACAGCAACAATTTCGCCAACTCTGTTTACCCGACTACCTTGCGGATGGCTTCCGAACTGATTGCTGCCGGTGTGGACCGGGAGGACATTATCGATAAGATTTATCATCGCTACCGTGAAAACCGGCTGCGGGCGATGGGTTATTTCCTATCCGAGAAAATGGTGCTGACGCCCGAAAAAGTGGCTTACGTCA
Source organism: uncultured Bacteroidia bacterium (assembly GCA_902787255.1). GTDB lineage: Bacteria > Bacteroidota > Bacteroidia > Bacteroidales > UBA932 > Cryptobacteroides. The sequence continues at coordinate 5,014 of CADAFY010000014.1, read as the reverse complement.
TTTTTTCACAAGAAGAAATGCAGCGTTTCGGGCTGGAAGAGGGGGAGACGGAAGGTTTCGTCAATCTTCCTTTGAGTCTGGGAGAGGTGGAGATGAGTATTTTCATCCGGGAGATGAAGGACCGTTTCCGGGTTTCCATTCGTTCGAAGAAAGGAACTTCCGCCAATGCCTGGGCGAGGGAGTGCTTCTTCGGCGGCGGTCACGAGAACGCGGCCGGAGGGATGTTGTTTAAGTTTTCTTCCGACCCGAAGGACCGCCTCGGTCATCCCGCCGTGGTGGAGGATGTCGCTTCGGCGCTGCAATATGTTCAGGACGCCATCGTCCGTTTCTATGGTGCAAAATGAAAAGAATAGGACATAACTTCATATTGCTCCTTGCGGCGCTGCTGATGCTTTCTTGCGGGAAAGCGTCCCAGGAGGCGACTTTTGCCAACCAGGAGACGCGCATCGCTTCCTATATTGATTCGGAAGTGAAGGCCGGCGGAAGTTTTGTCGACAACGGCGGTGTTTATCGGGTCATCAAAAAGGATGAAGAGGGGACGGGAGAGGCGCTGCTGGCGTCCGGCGTCGTTTCTTTCTATTACGCGGCTTATGTCTTTACCGGCTCAAAGTCGTATTCCAATATGATTGCGACCAACCGTAAGCAGAGTGCGCAGGATGCGGGCTGGGACACTTCGGATGAGACCCGCTTCGAGGCCTTGACCGTAGGCTTGGAGGAATCCGGATTTGTGGAAGGACTGAAACGCGGCCTGGTCGGTGTGAAAGCGGACCAGCACGCGGACATCGTTTTTTCCGGCCGTTACGGCTTTGGGAATAAAATTTATGGACAGGTTCCGGCCAATGCCGCATTACTGTATGAAATTTGGGTGGTGGCCGTCACCAACTAAGAAGATTAGGATTATGAAGAGATTTATCTATTTGTCGTTGCTGCTGTTCGTTTCGCTCTCTTGCGCCAAGACGGAGACCGTCTCGTCCAATGTCAAAGCCAAACGTTATTTTGACGCCTGGCTCCAGATGACTTGTCCTGCGGCGTATGTGAACGGAGAGAAGGGCTGGGGCTGGTATCTGAATCCCGACAAAGAGGTTGCCGGTACCGGGGAACCCGTGGCGGACAGCGCCTGGGTGCAGGTGCATTTTATTGCCCGCAGTCAGGGCGGGATTGTCATCGATGCAAACGAAGAGTCCGTGCATCGGCAGATCGGAGATTATTTCTTGACCCATTATTACGGTCCGGTCGTATGGAATAAGGGCGATGCAAGCGCTTTGCAGGCGGGTTTGCGCGATATGTTGAAGGATATGAGGATAGGCGGGAAACGGCAGGCTTTTATCCCCGGTTGGCTCAATTCAACGGCGGATTATTCGTCGGGGAAAGATTATTTCAATGACACCGCCAATGCGGGCATCGCTATGATGTACGATGTTGAAATCGTGGATGCAACCAACAATATTACACGTTGGGGCGTGGATTCGCTGGTCCGGTATGTGAACCGGCATCCTTCCTGTCCTTATGCGAAATCCAAGACGGATGTTCCGGTGGACAAGGCTCGTTTTGTCCGTTGCGCGGAGACTTCTAAAGATACCACGCAATGGGGTTTCTGGTTCCAGCGACTGAAAGAGCCGGAGAAAGTCAAGGCCCTCCCCAATGACACGACCGTGTATGTGGATTATGTGGCGCGCCGGCTGGACGGCATCGTGTTTGACACCAATATCAAGGATACGGCCCGTAAGTATGATTTCTATTCTTCTTCCGCCACTTATTCTCCGATGAAACTCAAATTGGCAGGGAATTTCTTGGATATTAAGATGGTGTCGACCTCGGATGGCTCCGAAAGTTCGCTGATTCAGGGCTTTACCTATGCCGTCAAGCATATGCAGCCGGGCGAGTGGGGCGTGGCGCTGTTCCATCAGGGAATGGCCTATGCGCAGTCCTCCCAGGCGGAGATTCCCGCCTATTGTCCTTTGATGTTCGAGTTGCGTTTGGTGGATGCACCCCAATAATCTATGAAAGAAGCGGCGCCGGCGAGTGCCCCCTTGGAACTGGGGACAGAAGATATTTCCACTTTATTGAGAAAGTATGCGATTCCCGCCATCATTGCGATGACGGCTTCCTCTTTATATAATATAGTGGACAGTATTTTCATCGGCCGTTGTGTCGGTACGTTGGCGATTTCAGGGCTGGCCATCACCTTCCCGTTGATGAATCTCTCCGCCGCTTTCGGAACCCTCATCGGTATCGGCGGGGCTACGATGGTTTCGGTATTCCTCGGCAGGAAATGGTACAAGCCGGCGAACAAGGTGTTGGGCAACACCTTTACCTTGAATGTGCTCACCGGCCTGTTGTTTATGATAGTTGCGCTGGTCTGGCTGGATCCGATTCTGCGTTTCTTCGGAGCGAGCGATGATACCTTGCCCTACGCCCGGTATTATATGGTCATCCTTTTGTATGGCAATATCATCACCCATCTGTATTTCGGGCTCAATGGCATTATGCGTTCGAGCGGTCACCCGATGACCGCGATGTACCTGACGCTCTTCACCGTCATCTTGAATACGGTGCTGGATGCCGTTTTTATCTATGTGCTGGACTGGGGCATTCAGGGAGCGGCCTGGGCGACCATCCTGTCCCAGACGGCGGCCTTCCTGGTCATTATGTATTTCTTCAGCAGTGCCCGGACAACGCTGCATTTCACCTTCAAATCTTTTATCCCGGACTGGCGCATCGCGCGGGACAGCCTGGCCATCGGTTTCGCCCCGTTCCTGATGAATGCCGCCGCCTGTGTCGTGACGATGATTATCAACCAGCAGTTGCAGGATTATTTCGGGGATATGGGCATCGCTTCTTTCGGCATCTGCAACCGCATCTCTTTTTTGTTTATAATGGTGTGCCTGGGGCTGAACCAGGGGATGCAGCCCATTGCCGGGTATAATTTCGGTGCGAAACTGTACTCGCGCGTCAAATCGGTGTACAACAGAACGGTTTTCTGGGCGACGGTTGTCGTCACCATCGCCACCCTCCTCAGTTTGTTTTTCCCCACCCGGATTGTTTCCGCTTTTACGCACGACCCGGTGCTGATTGCCGACTCGGCCTATGCGCTTCGGATGATGAATTGTGCGATGTTCATCGTCGGCTTCCATATCATTACGACCAACCTGTTCCAATGCCTGGGGATGGTCCGGCAATCCATTTTTTTGTCGCTGATTCGTCAACTCATTTACCTGGTCCCCTTGCTGTACCTTTTGCCTCTGTGGTTGGGCGGGGACGGTATCTGGTGGAGTTTCCCGGCTTCAGATGTGTTGTCGTTCGTGACGGCGATGATTATGCGTTTCTCGCTGCTGCGGAAGTTTGACAGCCTGCGGGATGGCGATGAGGCGGATATTTTGGGTAGTAAATTGTAGTCCATGGATTTGTCGAAACTGAAATTGAGTCGACCTGCGGCTTTTTGCGTGTTGTTGCTGGCGGTATTGCTACTGGTGCTGTTGCTGATTCCCGGGAAGGACCGGGAAGAAGATGAACTGCCCATCGGGGCGGATGCCATTTGCCCGAACCTGTTTAGTTCCAACGACCGTTGTCTGCTTCCGGGGCTGGACCAGCGGGTGGAGAAATTTATGCGGAGATGGGATTTGAAAGGGGCGCAGTTGGGTGTTATGCGAGGCGATTCCTTGCTCTACCTCAAAGGCTACGGCCTTGCGGACGAAAATGTGGAAATGCAGCCGGGCCGGATTATGCGGGTGGCTTCTGTGTCCAAACTGGTGACGGCGGCGGCCATTATGAAATTGTGCGAGCAGGGGAAACTGACGCTGGATGCCAAGGTGCTGGGGCCGGAGGGCATACTCAATGATACGAGTTTTACGGCGGCCATCCGGGATAAAAAACATTTTCGGATTACCGTGGAGCATTTGTTGCGCCATCAGGGCGGTTTTACCCTGCGGTTGGGCGACCCCTTGTTCAATTCCCTGGACTTTGCTGCGATGAACCGTCTGACCGAAGCCCCGACCGAAGATGAATTGTGCCGTATCGTTCTGCATCGCCGCCTGAGTTTTGTTCCGGGCAAGAGCCAGAGTTATTCCAATTTCGGCTATCTGTTGCTGTCAAAGGTCATCGAGAAGGTGACGGGCCAGTCCTACGAGCAATATGTGCGCCGCGAGGTATTGGCTCCGGCCGGCTGCTATGATTTCCATCTGGCGGGCAATTTCTACGAGGACAAGCGTGAGAACGAAGTTCGCTATTATATGCACGGCAATACCGAGTTGGTCCCTTGCTATGATTTGAGCGGACAGATGGTGGAGCGTTGCTATGGGGGCAACAATATCCGGGGACTCAAAGGAGCGGGCGGATGGTGCTGTTCCGTGGTGGAACTGATGCGTTTTGTCGCTTCCATTGACGGGCGTCCGGGCGTGCCGGACATTCTTTCCCGCGAAAGCGTGGACAAGATGACGGAATATGTGGACAAGCACACCTTCTCGCTGGGCTGGAACGACACCGACCCTAAAATCGGCTGGACACGCAGCGGAAGTTTTTCCGGCACGGCGGCCCTCATCAAATACTTCGCCGACGGAGAATGTTGGATTTTTGTCACCAATACCAGCACCTATCGCGGCCATCATTTCAGCCGCCGCATTTCCCTTTTCTTCTCCGAATGCCGCCGCGATTTCAGCAAGCAGTTGCCAAACAAAGATTTGTTTTATCCCGACTGGGAATAATCCGTTATGCAGGAGGCGTTCGCAAGGCATATTCTGGCTTGGTTCGAGGCCTATGGACGGGATCTTCCCTGGCGCCGGGACCGTTCTCCCTATCGCATCTGGTTGTGCGAAATCATTATGCAGCAGACGCGCATTGCCCAAGGAATGGCGTATTGGGAGCGTTTTATGCAGGCCTATCCCCGGGTGGAGGATTTGGCGGCGGCCGGAGAGGATGAGGTCTTGCGCCTCTGGGAAGGCCTGGGCTATTACAGCCGTGCCCGCAACCTCCATACGGCGGCCCGTCAGATTGTGGAGATGGGCGGCTTCCCCGATAC
>CADAFY010000013.1 GCA_902787255.1 uncultured Bacteroidia bacterium | reverse complement strand
CACGTCATACCCGGCTCGACCGGGTATCCCTCCACCGCTGATGCTTCCGCTTCCGTCCGCCCGCAGGCTGACACAGCTGACGCTCCTGCCTCCGCTTCCGCCGCGGCACTCGACCCGGCACTGTTCGAAGTCCAGACCTTCTACGAGAAGCATTTCCTGGCCCAGGGCTACCGTATCTGCTACCTCGCCTTCTCCCTCGCCGGGCACCGCGACTTCCTTTCCCCCGACTGGGACGAACCCCGCTGGTCCGACGAAAACCATCACGCCTTCCTCATCCAGATACACGAATAACTACTTTTCGCGCGCGGTACATTCCGAGGGGTCAAACACCGCCGGAGTCTTGAGCCGTAGAACGGGACACCCGCGTCCGCAGCGCAAGCCTCCTTACACGTCCTTCTCGATGTAGCGGAATTCGGTGGTGCCGATGGTGAAGACCTTTCCGTGGAAGAGGCGCTCCCGCTTGCCCGTCGGCAAGTTCTTGCCTTTTACGATGATTCCCGGCTCCAGCGGCGTGATGAAGACGCGGTCTCCTTCCTTGGTCAACTTCGCTTGTACCGGTGCGATATCACCCTTCACGTCCCACGACATCACCAGGTCGCAATCCACCGATTTACCCACGCTGACCACCCGGTTGGTGTTGGCCTCGAACCACTTGTAAATCGCGATGTCCATCTCTTTCATCGAGCCGCCCACGTGCAGGAAATAGCGCTCCGAGCGGGGCGACGCCTGTGCCACGCTCAACGCCATACCGACAGAGAACACCACGTGGCTCAGCAGCAGCAAGGTGCGGTAATCCGTACCTATCGCCACGAAAATCAGGTTCCACAGCAGCATAGACACCACGCCCAGGCCGATGCTGATGAGAATCCATTTCTTACGCACCTTCACGGTCGTTCCGATGGTCGAGCACAACACGATGGCATAACCCGTGGCCGCCCACGGAATCCAGTCGAGCAGATAACTGTTTCCACCCAGGTTGAAAATCTGTGAGACGATGCAGCCCAGCATAAAAAATACGAATCCAATCCCCGCACCGATGATGGAACGAAGCGCAATCTCGACCACCATTCGCCGCGTATTGCGCTTGTATACCGTCAACAGCGACAGCGCCAGCGTTGAAGCAAAGCCCATACCCAGACCGAAGGACGGCAGCTGGTTGAGGTGAGATGCAAACTCCCGCTGGAAATTCAGCGCCTCCACCGTACCCTCTTTCAAGTTGTAAATCTTCATCAGGATACTCTCCATCATTCCGACGGCGAAACCGTTGTCGATGGAAGAGAAGAACAACCAGGACACAAAACCCGCAATCACGCCCGCCAGCATCCAGCGCATCAGGAAAGACGCGTTCTTCCTGTCGCTCAACTTCTGGGCGTTGTAATAATGTGAACCCTCTTTGCAATTGCGTCCGTACTCGGGGCAGTGGTGCCCGTTCTCCTCCCAGCACTGCTGGTGCATCACGTGTTTGCAACGCGCGACAATCTTGTCGCCCGGGATGAACGGAGCCTTGCAATAATAGCAGGTATCGCCCACCAGCACGCCGTTGACGCTCATATTGCCGCCCGTATAGGTCGCGATATATTTCTTCTTGAACAAGATATAGCTGATTCTCGGCACCACATATTGCAGCACCAGATAGATCAGCACCATCAGCAGCAGACTGATGAGCAGTCCCTGCAACAGCACCTGGATACGCGGCGTACCCGCCACGATGACCGGCTGATGGAAACTTCCGCAAGTATAGGTCGTCTCCAAATCCGCCACCATCTCATCCTTGTAGTAGAACTCCATCGTCAACTTGCGGTCGCCGTTGTAGAGTTTGCCGTCCTTGTTGGTCAGCACGATTTTGTAATCAGTATAATCGATGCCATAGGCCGCAAACAGGTATTCCGCCATCTTGTTCCACGCAAAGCCGTTCTGATAGAAGCCCTTGCTGCTCTCGCACAGGCTCTTGAGGAAATACTCGGCTTCACCCGGCGCATTCTGGGACGCGAAATTGACATAGTAGAACGCCATCGAAGGGTCGTCCTCCGAGCAAATCTGCGTCAGTTCTTCCTGCCGGTTGAAATGCTGCGGGTCGATGGTACGGGCACCGTTGTACACCTTGCCGTTGGAGAAAGCCAGCACGATATTCTTGCGGCCCGGATGGGCGGCCGTGCTGTCCTTGGCAGCCTTGATGGTCGTCAGGATGGCGTTGAGCAGCAACTTTTTGTTGCCCCCTTCGTCGGGCGTAAAATCGTTTTCCAACACGAAATCCGCCGCACTGAACGAACGGGACAGACCGGAACCGCGCAGGAAAACGATGGACATATTGTCACTGCCGAACACGGCCGCAATCTGGCGGGCGGCCGAGCGCTGCGCCTCGACCAGTTTCGGCGAGAGCGTCATATCCACGATGAGGGACATATGCAGATCCGCGGCGACAATCTCTTTCGTCCCCGTACGATACAACTCCGTGAAAACCGGCTGCAAAGACACGGGCTTATTGGACAGTCCCGTCTCCAGCACTTTGACCTGGACGGAATCTTTCTTGTCAAGAGGTACCTCGCCGATATCCTTCGTCAACACCGTCGAAAGCGTAATCGTCTTGGCGTCCGCTTCAAACTCACTCCGGGTGACTTGCAGCACCTTCTGGGGCGCTTCCTTCGGGGTTTCTTCTTCGTCCAAGTCCATCAAGTCTTTCGCATCATCGCAAGCCGCGAAGGCCGCGAGAGCCATAAGCAAAGGGTAGTATCTTCTCATCATAGGCTTATATCGAAGGAATTTCATCATCTTTGTGCAGTTCTTTTTGCATTTTCTTCATATTCTCCCGGGTCTGCTTGATGGCCTGGTACTTGCTCCACACCATATTGGCGAACATCAGAATCATCGCGACCGCCGCAAAGGACAACAGCCAGTCCTTGATGCGCTCGATGAAGGGTTTGTACTCGCAAGCCTGGATCTGGGTGGAATAGTTTTTCAGTTCGAGGTATTTTTCTTCCAGTTCCTCGATGTTCAGGTCGGGATTGGCCTGGGCGCCGGTGCCGGCTGCGGCATAGTGCTCGTCCAGTTTGCCGGTCAGGATGGCTTCCTTGGCCTTGATTTTGGCCAGCAATTTGGCCGTGGCAGGTACCTGGGAATAGCGCTTGGCCGCCTTGAGATACCGGCGGTACACCGTGTCTTTCTCGGCGATAAAGGCTGCCGCCGCGGCAAAATGGGCCTTGCCTTCGATGGCCGCCCGTTTGTCCACCGCCGCTTTCTCGAGATTGTCTTTGTCGTTCAAGAAAGTCGTGCAGGCCTCCAGTAACTCCTTGTTGCCGCCAATCAACCCGCTCTTGGCCTGGTAGTAGAGGTCCCAGCGCCGGTTGAAATCCGCAAGCGAAGCGTCGAACCGGTCCATCGCCTTCTCATCCCTGGCGTGTTCCAAATCCTTCGTAAGCGCTTTCAAGATTTCATTATAACGGTCAAAACTGTCGGCTACCCCCTCGATTTCACCCGCACGCTGGGCTGCCAGCGAAAGGCAACCCAGCATCAGAAGGCCTATCAGGAGAAAATGCTTTTTCATCGTCCGCAAGTTTTATTGAAATAAGCCTCGGCGCGTTTGAAAGCGGCTTTGGCATCTTTTTGCTCGGCCGTATAGACTCCTTTGCTGTCGATTTCGCTGTTGCCCGCGTTAATCAGGCGCACGCACTCGCGCTCGATGTCGCGCTTTTCCTTGGCGTTGCCCGAGGCCAGCCATCGGGATACATTGATGTCCAGTTTCTGGGCCTTTGACAGCAGGGACTGGGGGCTGATTCCCCGCACGACCACCGCTTTGGCGGCAGCCGGCATTTTGACCTCCATCCGGGCGATGGAATCCACATACATATTGTAGGCGTCCACCGTCGTATAGATACAGTCACAATCGCTGTCGGTGCTCTTCTTGGGATACTGTCCCGTCAGACCGGCCTTGATCTCGTTGAAGATGGCCAGGCTTTCACGCGTCTGGACGATGCCGCTGCCGTAGCGCACTTTCAAGGAGTCGTAGGCCGCCTTGATGCCGTCGTAGGAGAGCTTGGCGGCGCTGATTTCCTGTTCTTTGCCGAAGCAGGCGTCGCGGATGATGGCCACGTCGTAGTGGAGGTTGAGGTCTTTCCAATAGACGATGCTGTACTTGCCCTCCTGTTTGCCCGGGTCCATCAGGAAAATGTCGCGCAGGGTAATCTGCACCACGGAACGTTTCTGCTGGATGTCGAAGGTCTGTTCGATGACGTCGTTCACCATATTGTACTCACAGGGAACGGGCTGCAAGCCCTCGTACTGTACCCAGCGGTGGAACAGCTGCTTGCCCAAGGGGCCCTTGATGCTCTGGCGGATGCGGTCCGTCACATAATATTCGTTCTTCTTCTCGGATTTGACGGGATAGGGGAACTTTTCAGGGCGCAGGTGCAGCCAGCTGACCACCTGCCCGTAGCGCACATCGTCCCGGAAGACGAAGAGCCCCCGGTAGGAAATCAGGCGCACCGTCAGGGTGTTGGCTCCTTCGTTGAAAATGAATTTGACAATGAGATCCGTGTCCTTCAAGTCTTTGGACATCTCGATGTTGTCCGTAAAGGGCTCTTTGCCCGTGACAAAAGCCGTCTTCGCCATCTGGGCATAGGAACTCATTCCCAGACACAGGGCCAGCAGGCAACAAACTATGAATTTTCGTACCATATCTTTAAAATACAATCCAATCATTCGGTTCTCCTTCCCGGATCACCCAGGCGGCAACCCGCTGGTCTTCCGGATAGGGCGCTTCATTCAGCGCGTGGTAGCGTTCGTAACGCAAATAACTTTCCACCCTTTCGACCGCCCAGGCAAGCCCCGCGTGGGTATCCATGGCGTTCAGGCACACCCTTCCGGCAAAATCTCCGCTGTAGCGGATGTTGGGATGCCACGGGTGGGGGATGGGGTTCCTTTCTTCATCGCAGGTCAGGAAACGGAAGGACGGGGGCGCATCGATATCGGGATAGGCCTCGGGCAAATCGATTCGCAAAAGGAATCGTTCGGCGAAAAGCGGATGGCCGTCTTCCCGGATGCCGCACAGGCTTTTGATGCGGTACTCGACCTCGTAGGCGGTGGGGAGGTTTTCCCGGTTCCAGCGGAGTTCCCGGCAAAGGATGTCCGTGCGTCCTTCGAGCCATTTCCGCAGCCCGTCCCGTTCGGCGAGCAGCCTTCTGTCCCTGCCGGTCATCGGCTAACCCGGGAACGGATCGGGAATCACATACAAGGTGTCCCCGTTGTGTACATTATAATCGTCCAGGGTCTGGTCGGTCTGTCCGATCCGCGGGCGCAAAACACGCACTTCCTTGATGTCCGGGTCTTCTTTCCCGAAGAAATAATCCAGGGGAGCGCCGCTGGCGTCGATGGAGGGGAAGTCGAAAATCAACTTTCCATCCTTGCCGGTGACGTGCCGCAAGTTGTGCATCAAGGTCGTCAAGGGTGCTTTCGAATTGACAATCCGGAATTTCACCCTTTCGTTCTTGTACATAATGTTCAAATAAAATTCCTGTTCTTCCATATCTATTGGATATTAATCGTCAGTTTAATCGGATAGATGCCGCTGGAGCGTACCCAGAGCATCTTTTCCATCATCATCGCGATGGCTTCTTTCTTGCCGGAGAGGCTGCGCAGGATGAAGGGGTTGTCGTTCAGGACAATGTCCGCGAAAACGGAATAGCCCGTGGGGGAGCCGGCATCGGGCCGGGTGGCGACGCTGACCGAACGAATCATCTCGCCGGCGATGCCATAGCGCATCAGCAGGAAGGTGCGGCAGAAGACCTTGACGTCCGACGGGGTGACAATGCGGCTGTTGGTGGTCATCTGGTAGCGGGCCATTTCCATCAGCGAGTCGCGGCTCATAAGAGGGCTGAACGCGGGGACGGGGAGGGCGATTTGCTGCACGGGGGCGAACAAAGGCGCATTGAAAGTAGCGGCCTGCTTGAGGACGGCGTTGCAGGCTTCGGCATCCGTCATCAGGAAATGCTGGTTCAAGCTGGGAAACTCGCCTTTCTCGTTGGGTTTCAAAATCAGATAGGTCCCTTTGATGGAAGGCACGTCCTGTTTTTGCAACTGCTGCTGCAAACGGCCAATCAGCATACGCAATTTGGAAATGCTGTCGTCGATTTCCATCCTGGAGTAACCCTTGAAGGCGTAAAAGTCGGAGTCGAACTTGTTGACCAGGCATTTGAGCAGGGCGACCAGGCTGTTTTCGTTGAAACGGTCGGCACCGGCGCGGCGGACGATGATGCGTTTTCCGGCGAAAATCTGGTCGTCGCTGGGGCGAATCAGGTGCATCAGGGCCTTCCCCTCGTCCAGCCGGTAAATGGGGTTGCTCCCGTCGAGGTCCACGCTGCCGATTTGTGCATTGACCAGGATGTTGGCGTTGGGAACGAAACTGCTGCGCGTGAGCGCGAAATCGTTGTCGATACCGGAAAATTCGAAAACGGCGTTGAGGCTGTCGGCGGGTTGGTCCAATTCGAAATCCCGCACGCAGAAAAGGGCGATGTTGTGCCGGGCGAACAAGTCGAGGCAAAGCATCGAGTTCTCATAGAGCGGCGAGTGGGAATAGAGTTTGGAATCCAGGCTGAACGGCTCCGTGAAGGGCAGTTCGGACAGTTCCCAAGGCTTGATCAAGGCGACTTCCCGGCCTTCGATGCTCAGTTTCAGGTCACGGAAGGACTTGCCGCTGATGGCGAAGGTCCAGCCGCTGAGTTTGTCGATGGGGGCATAGAAGGAGAGGGGCATCTGCCAGCGGCGGCCGTCCATGCGGACGGGGGCGCCGGCTTCCACGCTCAAGGCCGTACCGTTGAGCAGGGGCAGGAAGGAAAAAGGACTTTCGCTGAGGGTGAAAGGGGTGCCGGCATCCACGGCGACGGTACGCTGCCCGTTTTCAGGCACCAGGCTGACGGCGGCCGTGGCGGGCATCGCTCCGCTGACGCCGTAGGGGACGAGCATCGAGGAAATGTCATCGTACACTTCGTTCTTCAGCCGCTCGATCTCTGCGTCCATCTCGTTGGCCTGGTGGGCCATAGCAGTCAGCAGGATATTGAAAACGGGGTCGTTCTCAATGCCTTCCAACTTATCTTCCCGTTCGCTTTGCCGCCAGATGGCGATGGCGTCGCGGGTCAATTCTTCGGCTCTTTGCCGGGTTTCGAAGGATGTCGCTTTCATCTTTAATTCCAAATCCTGAACCGGGTGGTCAACTGGTAGGGAGACTCATCTTCGACGAGCGTCCCTTTGACATTAATATAAATATTGCGTTCTTCGCGCAGGTAGGTCATCGTCACCTTCACGTCCTTGATTCGTTTCTCGTAGGCGGTGATGGCTTCTTTCAAATCGTAGGCGAAAGTGCCCGGACTGGACGACGAACCGGAAACTTTCTTCCCGTAAATCTCGCTGATGACGCCCTCGGAACTGTCTCCCTTATAGACGACGCCTTCGCTCTCGCTCAGAATCTCGAAGCGCAGGTTGTTGAGCACGAAGCCGAATTCGGGGTCCGGACTGCTGCTGTACTTGGGCGTGGAGATGAGCAGGTTGATGAAGTCGTCGATGGACTGCTTCGTTCGGGTTTCCCGGACGAGGCGGCCTTTTTTCATCTGCAAAGGAAGTGCGAGCCCGGCCATACGCTAAATGATAGGGGTGTAAATCTCTTCCTCTTTTTCGGGTACGTAGAGGGCCTGGTAGAGGGCTTGATAGAGTTTGTCGTAGAGTTCGCCCCGCAGTTTCTCTTCCAAATCCTCGCGCAAGGCGGCTTCCAGCGCCTCCTTGAAATTGTGCTCGATGTAGTCGCGCAGGGTCTCTTCGAGTTTCGTGCCCAGGGTCGTGGACAGTTCCTCGATGCGCCTATGCAGGTCTTGCTGCATCTCTTCGGACACTTTCCCGTAGATTTCCTTGCGCAGTTCCTCTTTGAGGGCGTCGTAGTCGATGCTGTTGTCCACCAGGACCGTTCCGTCCAGCACGGTGGCCGCCTGGTTCAGGTAGTCCAGACAGGCCGCCATAAACAGTTGCGGGTCCATCACATAGTAGTTGTCCGGCGCAGTCTTTTCGCCCATCACATAGTATTGGACCGCCTGGCAGACCTCGCGCAGGAAGAGGATGTATTTGTTGACGCTGTTTTCGATGGTAGGGGAACCGCTCAGAAAACGGTATTGCAGCATCGTGCGCTTCTTGTCACCGGGTTCGAGGTTGGGATGGTCGGCAATCTTGGCGATGGCGTCGGCGATTTTCAGGACCCATTCTTCGTAGCGCTTGTCGGAAGTCAGGGAGAGGGCGGGCAGGATGAAATCCTTGTCCATCCCCACGTTGCCGCCGCCCACTTTCAGGCGCAGCAGGGGCAGGCGGTCGCCCAGGTCCTCAATGCGGGAGAGTCCGAGTTCGTATGCGGGCCGCGTGTAGGGCACGCGTTCCTTCTCGAAATCGACATTTCCTTCGCCGAAGCCCGCACACAGATACCAGAAGCCCTCTTCCAAGCGGCCGACGGGGAAGGTCGCTTCCTCGTTCATATCCAGAATGCGGCCGGAAGGCAGCAGGGCGATGCAGTCCTCTACCTTGACTTCGATTTTGCCATTGACGAACATCGCCGAGCAACGGGCCCGGCAACCCGGGATGACGCCCCACGCTCCGACGAAACTGGAGCGGAGCATCGCGGTTCTGCGTTGGTTGAGCCCTTCTTCAATGGAGGAAAGCGCCTCCGGGGAGAGGGGCATTCCGTTGGCCCATTTGATTTTTGCGTTCAGATCCATTTATTTGGCAAGTAAACTGTTGTATCCCAAAATAGCCGTTCCTTCCGTGGGTTGGAACGATTTATATACGATTTCGCAATGGGCTTCCAGCGGCAGCATCCATTCCCGGATGAAATCGGCCGCAGGAGCCAGTTTTTCACTTTCCTGCAGATAGGTCCCGCTGTCCATTCCGTCCCGGATGATTTCGTAGCGCAGACGGGGGAGGTGCCGGCGGGAGGTGTCGCTTTCCGACCAAACGCCGCAGTGCAGGCGGACTTCCTGTCCCAGCAGGCATTGGAGCAGGTCCCGCACAAAGTAGATGTTGCCGCGCTTGTCCTTGAGGTAGGGGAGCATCAGGGCGAGTTCCTGCACCATCGGGTCCTTCAACTTGGTCCATTCGATGCCGAACCATTGTTTCAGCACGAACAACTCTTTTTCGGCCAGCGCCTCGCTGAGTTGCCGTTCGATGTGCAGGCTCTGGCGGAACACGAAACTGTCCATCGGCAGAAACTGCTCGCGCAGCAATTCGATGCGCTCGTTGAGTTTGCGGTAGTTGTCGGAGAAAGCCCCCTCGCGGAGTTCGCCCTCCTCCGAAATCAGTCCGGCGGGGAGCAATTTCAGGAAACCGTCCCGCGCCAGGGTGACTTCCCGGGCATCGGCATCGACGCTCATCGCATCGTCGCTGTAGTTGCGGTAGAAGGTTCCTTTGAAGCGCACTTTCCACTCATTCATCAAGTCGGGATACAGCTGGTTCAGCAGCATCTCGGCACTGATATCAGAGAGGTTTGCGTAACTCATAACAATAGTCTTTTTCCTTTCCTTTAAAGCGCAAAAAGTCACATTGCGGTATTCCAAGCGAAGATAGTGAAAGTTTTTGATATGGGAAAATTTTTGAGGCCTCTTTCCACTCATTTTGGTAAAACCGGGCGCTCTCAGCCCCTTGCAGGGCGGGATGGGCCTCCAGAAACGCTTCGACTTTCCGCCCCGGGCGCATCACTTCGTAACGGCCGCCGTCGCGCCGGTCTTCCACGAAATCGACGAAGCAGTCGTCGCGCAGCAGCATCGTCAGGTCCGTTTCCCCGCTTTCCCGGCCGGCGAGCGCGAGTGCTTCTTCCACGCTCGTCCGTTCCACATCCACCTCCAGCGTGCCGTCGGGTGCCCAGCGCTCGTGGCAGGGGCAGTCTTCGTCCCAGGCCCGGAAGGAAGCCGTCCGCCCGGACAGTTGTTCGCCTTCGTAGTGGAAAATGGATCCGCAGAGCGGGCGTACACGGCCTTCCGCGATGGCTTCGGGGCAGAGCAATTTGAGGGCTTCCTGCACCTGTACGGCGGCGATGACGGAGGCGGAGAGTACGCTGGTGGCCGCCTTGCCCGCCGCCAGGTTGCGGCGCACGATGCCCGGGCAGGGGAGGCGCAGGCGAAGTTCTTTCAATCCCTCCGTTCCGAGGTTGCAGGCATAGCAGTTCTCGCCCGGACGGAAGACGCGGGCCGTGCCTTCCAGCGGGCCGATGCCGCCGTCCACCCAGGGAACCCCCGTCCGCATACAGTTGCGGTTGATGCCGTAGCGGGCCCAGCGGCTGTCCACGCAGCCGATGACCACATCCTGCCGGGCGAAAACGCCGAGTCCCAGGTCATAGACGGCATCTGTGTAATGGCGTTCCACCTGCACGTCCGGATTCAGCCGCAACAGAGTGTCGGCGGCGGCATCCACCTTGAAACGCCGCGCGGCGGCATCCTCCGCCGTGAAAAGCACGCTCTTGCAGAGGTTGTCGGCTTCGACCCTGTCAAAATCGACGAGCGTCAGGTGTCCCACTCCCAGCAAAGCGAGGTTTTTGAGCGCCTCGTTGCCCAAAGCCCCACAGCCGACGACCATTATATGGGCATCGGCTGCGCGGCGGGCAGGTATGAACGAAAACATGGTCAAATCGAAAAAACCCTGTCGCTATTCGGCATCGTCTTCCACTATGTTTTCTTCATTGTCGTGCTGGTCGTCCTGCGCTATCACGGGACCTGCTCCATTGACGGCGACGCTGCAGATTTCTTTGAGTTTTTTGAGCACTTCTTCGTAGCCGGCGTTGTCGTGCTCGACCAGGGCCCCGTTTTCAATCTGGACCGTCCGTCCGTTGTTGGTGTCGGACATCAGGATGCGTCCCCCCGAGTTGTCCGCCTTGTAGAAGTTGCGTTCACTCGCCTTGACAAAAGGAATGTTGCCCAAAATCTGCACGAGGTTTCCTTGCGGATCCTGCTTCGTCGTGTCCTTCGTATCGGCGATGGCGGCGTCACGGACCACCAAAGAGATGAGTTTGTTCCATCTTTCATCAGCCGACTTGTCGCCGAAATCCTCTTCTCCTTTTTTGAACTTCCCTTGAACGGCATTTACATCCAGGTCATTGTCGCCGGTGAATTTGATGCCGGCGTCCGCGCTGCACGCATTGAGCAGATTGACGATGAACATTCTTTCGTATGTCCGCTTGAATGTCGCTTCATCATCTTCGCTCAGGGGCGCGTCGTCGTCAAAGCTTTCATTGTCGTTCTTCCGGAGAACTTTCTTGTACGCATAATTATTGTCGACGGTGCCGAACAACTCGTCCATTTTCTTGACCAGGCAAGTTTCTTCCGAAACATTGCTCAGCACGGACGGCTTGAAATCCCGTTTGTCGAACTCGTTGACCAGGGTCATAAAGGCATTGATTCTGTTCATCAGGGCCTTGACATCCCGGACGGGGACATTGGCACGCTCGTTTTCCGGGTAGCCATTCCGGATTTGATCTTCCTTGTATAATTCCAAATTGTCTCCGTGGGCCTTCTGCAGAATGTTCGCCATCGTAATGGTATAGTTCGGAGGAAGATTGAGCTGGTCCTTCTGGGCGTGGATGTTCTGGTATTTTTCCCTGTACGTATTCAGGAGGGTTCCGGTGTAACTCTTGATGGCCACGATGGTGTCCGACAATTTCCGCAGGGTGATTTCCCGTTTGCCGAAGGCGCCTTTGCTCGGACGCTTGTAGGCCGAAGAAGGAATGTGGGCCGCGCCAAGGCCGGCTTCCAGTTTGACAAAGCGGTGCGATTTGATGGTCAGGGTGCCTTCGATGGGCTTGACAAAGGTCTCGAACACCGTCCGCAGCAGCCCCAGGTCCAGGCATTTCTTCAGGATATTGTCGTAGAGAATGGATTTCCCGACTTCCTTGGCGATGTCCTTTCCTGAGATTTTCCCGCGCGCGAGGGCGTTGATGGACTTGTTCTTGAGGTTTTGTCCGGAGGTCAGGGTCAGGTTGTTGTTGGCCACGATTTCCACATTCTTGCCGACGATTTTCACATCGCCGTTGGGGGCGTTGATGGTGATGCCCGAGTACGCGTCGATTTTCACGTCGCCGAAAGGCGAGGAGATGGAGACCAGGCGTTTGGCGGAACTCAATTCGATGTTGTACATTCCGTATTCATCGGTAATCTCCATCTGTCCCAGCAATTTCTTGGCCTTGCTGTTGTCGTCCACTTTCATCGGGAGCAGTCCCGGGACGAAAGAACGGGCGAAGCCGAGAATGGGGAGGATGCCGCCCATAAAGTTTCCGAATTCGGTGCTGTCCGCCGCCCGGATAAGATGTCCGCCGGGGGTGCGGAACACCCAGCCATAGGAGCGTTTGCCGTATATGGGTTTGTTGTCTTTGTTGAACAACGACCCTACGACAACGGGCCGCTCCATATTGCCGTTGTAGAATTGCAGGATGACTTCATCTCCTTTCTGCGGGGTATAGTAAACCCCGGCTCCGTCTTTGCTGGCATACGGCGTCGCCATACGAATCCAGGGACTTTCGCAGCCACTGGGTTCCCAAGAAAAGCGCACGCGCACCCGGTTGAGGCGGAGCGGGTCGTCCTTGTCGGTGATGTACCCCAGTTGCTGTTCGCTTTTGGGGAAAAGGTCTGCTTTGCGGGCGAGGGGGAACATCGCCGCCTTGCTCTTGTCCACCGGAACGGCGCGGACGCTCATCGTTTCCGCCCGGGCGTCTCCGGCGACCGCATCGGCACCGGTGACTTCGCAAATCATATACAAGGCGTTTTCCCCGGCAATCGAGGGAATGCTGATAAGGCTGCCGACCTGCAGGTTCATCAGATTGCCTCCCAACTCCAAATCCAGGCTCTTGCGTTCCAGTTCCAAC
This sequence comes from uncultured Bacteroidia bacterium, assembly GCA_902787255.1. Lineage (GTDB taxonomy): Bacteria > Bacteroidota > Bacteroidia > Bacteroidales > UBA932 > Cryptobacteroides. The sequence continues at coordinate 5,105 of CADAFY010000013.1, read as the reverse complement.
TGGGCGTTCCGGATAATCTGATAGAGGTCGGCATTGACATTCCGGGTTACGCTTCCCAAAGCCGGCGTGCCGGGGTAAGTGCTGAACGGGGTCGTCGATTTCGCATCGCTGCCGTTGGCGTTGTAGTGCTCCAGATTCTTTTCGTCGACGGTTTTGAAGTATTTGTCGTTGGCGTCTTTGTTGCCCTTGCTGGCTCTCTGGGCATATTGTGCAGCCAGTTTCGCCGCATCGAATCCGAAATCGATGATGCCCTGATACAAAGAGGTACAAGACAGCATCTTCGACGCAAACTGGGCCCACATGTTTTTCTGGACGTCCCACCATCCGTCCGAACTGTCGAATCCATCCTTGGTGAGCGGGGTCAGGTACTCGTTGGCGGGCACCTCCATGTTGTAGTTCCAGGTTCCGGGTTTCGTCGCATCCCCTTGTATGGGGTCGCGGTTGACGGACGTGATGGCCGCTTCCGTTTCTTCCTTGCGGCGGCTCCGGAATACGGCGCTCTGGAACTGGTTCGCGCCCAGTTTGGTGGGCGTGAGGTCCTTGGATTTGTTTTTCCATCCCAGGTAGAGGGTCCCGTCCTCGAAGTAAAGCCATTCGCCGCAGCGGTTGGCGGTACGGGCAATCAGTTCATAGAAACTCTCGTTGTACTGGACCAGGTAGGGCTGGATGAACTCTTCCTGGATGGCGTTCCCGGAACTGTCCTTTTTCTGCGCATTCTCGTAGGTGAGGAAATTCTGGTACTTGTGCATCACCGACATCATCTTGCCCAGGCCGAACGTACCGACGGCATCATCGATGATCGAGCCCAGTTTCTGGCCCGTATAGGTCTTGCTGTACACCCGGCGGGTGAAAAAGTGGTCGGGGCTGTAGATATCCAGGTTGACGCTCATCGCCGTCGAGCCGCCGCCCGTGCGATAGGTGGGCTGGGTGTCCACGATGACATATTTCTCCCCCAACTTGCCGACTTCTTTCAGCAACTTGCTGCTGTGTCTGCCGGGTCCGTTGCCGCCCTTTTCGATGCTGACGATTTTGAGCGTGACGCTCGAAAAGGAGGCGAAGTAATCGACGGTCTTCTGCAGCGCAGGCAGTTCGCCGGTCTCGCCGCTCATCGCGATTTTAATGTCGGCGCGGACGTGGCAAGGCTCGTAAGCCCTTTTGCTGAAATCCAATGAGTTGAGGCTCAGTGAATAACTTTTCCCGTCAATCTTGACCTCCGAAACGATGCCGCCCGGGTACAAGGTGACGCTGCTGCTTTCGCTGTCTTCGCCGCTCTTGATTTTGAAATCAAGGCAGTAAACATTTTTGATGTCTGCCATAACTAACTCATTTTCATATTAAACATCGCATCTTCACCCTCGGCCTGCTCCTGTTCGCTTTGCTTGCTTTCTTTCTGGGCGTTGCCTTCCAGCCAGGCGGCGTAGGCCGCGTCGATTTCCTGCTCCTTGTTTTCCCGGTATTGCTTGACCAGGTCGTCGTGCCAGTCGCAAATCTGCTGTGCGGCGTCCTTCGCTTCTTTGACCTCGTCGTCGCTCGCACCCATCAGGGAAACGGCGATGCGGCTGTTGTAGAGTTGGCTGTTGGACTCCATCTGCGCCTTGCAGGTGTCGGCGAAGGTTCCAACCGCATCTTTCATCTGCTGGTGGCGGTCTTTGTCCACCGGCGGCACTTCCGCCACAATCTGCTCGTCGTTGTCCTCGGGCGCCTCCTCTATTTTTTCGTGGGTAATCTTATAGTCGGGATGTACCTTCAAGATGGCCTCTTCAATGTTGGGCATCCATTTTTTCTCTACCGGGTAGAAAAAGAAGTGCGTATCGTCCAGGATGCCCGCTCCCGCGACCTCTTCCAAATGGACCGCCTGCCCATCGACTTCGACCGAGATGGGAAGGAGGGCGGCAGCCTCGGCCTTGACGGGGAGGTTGCTGAGGTAATAACCGAACTGGAAGGCGTAGGCGCTCATTTTTCCCCGCATCTCTTCCAACAACACTGCTGTATTTTCTCTCATAGTCTTGAATTTTTATTTTCCTGTCGCCATCGCGGTATTGCCGGGGAACGCGACGGAGATGTTCCCGCCCCAGGCGCACATACATTTCCCGTTGTCCAGCAAAGCCGGCATCATACATACTTTTTCCTGCCCGCCCGGAGACCAGGGAGCCGTGATGACGGGGATGCAGGGCATCGGCGTCAGCACGCCGCAGGCCGCCGCCGTAGCCGCCGCCACCTGGGGGTTGGACATAGACTGGCACATCCCGAAAGGCTTGATGTTAAGCATCGGGGCAAAGTCCATAATGTTGGCCATAGGCATATTCTGGACCATCGGCCGGGGAGGCAGGACGGTCAAGGAAGAGGGGGCTACGCCGAAGGAGCATTTGAGCATCGCTCCGCTGGTTACAAATTTTCCCATATCTATTTCGCTTTAGGGGCGTCTTCCGCCTTGAGTTTCTGGCTGAGGCTGGCCGAGGACGGGGCGCCCGGAACGGCCATACCGTCGCTGATGTTGGGCGACTTGAAGGAACTCTTGGCTTCCACATTGTCGATGGCGGCCTTCGGGGCGGTCACGTCGGCCTTGAACGCCGTCTTGCCGTTGACCGTGGTCTCACCGAAGACGTTGGTCTTGCCGCCGCCGATGCTGACATTGCCGCCGTCGAGTTGGACGGTCGCTTTCTCCTGCTGGAGTTCGGCCGTGGTCTTGGCAAACACGCCCACTTTCTCGGAAGAAAGTTGCACTTGCTTGCTCTTGTTCTTGTCGTCCTTGGCGCCGGCATACATTTTCTCGGAAACGAGGAGCATCGTACTGCCCGCAGCAAGTTGTTTGTCGTCTTTGCTGTCTTTGTCGATGTCCATCGACTTGATTTCCACCGCCTTTGCGTTGAGGGTAGCGTGGCCGACCGCCTTGCCTTCCTTGTCCGTCGCGCGGAAATCGAGGGCCTGGGTGCGGATGGTGATGCCGCTCTTGTCGGTTAGGGCTTTCTCTTCAGGCTTGCCGTCCTTGATGTCGTAGTCCACCGACTCGATGTCGAGGGTCTTGGTGGTAATCTTGATGTCGCCGACCGCCGGAGATTCACCGCTCTTTTCGTCTTTCATCTTGGTGCTGGCGGTGCTCAGTTTGATGGTCTTGGTGTTGATGTTCACCTCGCTCTTGTCAATCAGCGCCCCGTCCGGGGTGGTGGAGCGCACCTTGACGTGCGGGCTGAGGATGTCCACGCCGGCCGTCTCGTTGTCGCGGACGTTGCCGTCGCCGTCGATGACGCTCAGGCTTATGTTCTCGCTGACGAGGTTCAGGCCCACGCCCGTGGATTCTTTCTTGTATTTGCTCTTGGCGCTGTCCGCGGTCTTCTTGCGGGCGTCCATCGCTTTGATGCAACGGTTGACTTCGGCGAGTTCGGCTACGCAGCGGGTGTAATCCTTGACGCTGCGGTAGAAGGCGGGGGAGAGCACGTCGATTTCGCGGGCCACATCCATCAAATCGAGCACGTTGGAGCGGGTGTCCACGCCTGATCCGTTGAGTTTTTCGCTCTTCTTCATCGTCTCTTCCATCTTCTTGAAGAGTTCGTCCATCGCTTTCTTGCGGCTCGAAACGGCTTTCTTCAAATCGCTCTGTCTCTTTTTCAGCGTTTTGTTGCCGGCCTCGATTTTCTTGCCGAGGGTCTCGCTGCCGATGCTGGCTTTGAGGTCGATGTCGCTGTCGCTGAACAGGTGGATGCCGGCAAAGCCGCCGGGCATTCCTTCGACGAAGGCGTCTTTGGCGTCTTCGCTGCCCAGAGAGACGCTGCGGGCTTTGATCGCCACCGAAGAGGACGGGTGAACCACCGCATCCAGTCCGTCCGGACCGGGGTCGACCGCCAACTGCCGGATGTTGGAGGCGCGCTGGCTGATGGTGCCGCTCTCGCCGGAAGCGTCCATATTGAGGCTTACGCCGCGCAGGACGATGGTGCCGCCGTTTCCAATCAACTGGCCGCTCTTGTCGACGTTGCCGATGATAATCTCCGGGGCGGAAATGACGATGCGCTCGGGATGGCCGATGAACTGGCCCCTTTCCAATTTGTCGAAGAAATCCCGCTTCATCGCCCGGATTTTCTCTTTTTCCTTGCGAATCTCGGCGAGGTCTTTCTCCACACAGTTCTGGAACTTGTCCAGCGTATCTTTCCAATCTTTAAAGATGTAGTCCATAGTTATTTCTTTTTCATCTTTATTTCAATGTCGGGCATTTCTCCGCTTTTTACGGAAATCATCAGGGTCTTCTCGCGCCATCCGTCCTTGCGGAGGGTGATGCGGTATTTAACATTGGGTTTGAGCCCCTTGATGACACAGGGGCTTTCGCCATATTCGATGCCGTTGACCAGCACCGTCGCGCCTGCCACATTGGAGTGCAGGTTGACCATACCCCACTGGTTCTCATTTTCGTCGCTTCCGGCCGTCGCATCCAGCGAAACCCCGTTCAGGCCGGCCTCGGCGTAGCGTATCGCCTGGGCTTCGGCGCGGGAGAGGTGGGTGGGGGTGAAGTCGGAAATGACAATTTTGTTCTTGCTGCCGCTATCTACGAAATAGGTCCCGTCATAATATTTCAGGGAGTCGCGCAGGATGACGATGTGGACCGGGCCTTCTTCATACTTGCTGACGGGACTGGTGCCTTTGCCGACGAAGCGCCCGTCTATGAAAATCAGACCGTTTCTCAAAGGCGTCGCCACGCTCAAAAACCCGAACGCCGGCTCCAGGCGGATGTCCAACTCCACTTTCAGGGAATCGTTGAGTTCGAATTTCGAGGTATATGGGCGGTAAAAGGGTGATTCTACCACGAAGGAATGTTCTCCCAGCGGGAGGAAGGCCTGCACGACACCGTTCCGCGTCATCCGCACGTCGGTCGAGTCGAGGGTGACGATGGCGTTGGGCGGGTCGATGTTCAGCAGCGCCCATTGCTTGTCATTGGCGCCGGACGCGTATTTCTCGATAGCCAGTCCCTGCGCCCGGAGCGCCCAGACGGTAGTCAGACCCAGCAACACGATGAGACTCAGTTTTTTCATTCGTCCGTATGGATTATATCGAGGGTCTTGCTGCTGTCTTTCCCGTGAAACACCATCTTCGTGAGTTGAATCTCGATATGGATGCTC
>CADAFY010000012.1 GCA_902787255.1 uncultured Bacteroidia bacterium | reverse complement strand
TATTTCTGTATGGAATACGGTCTGGATACTTCTTTGAAGATTTATTCCGGCGGTCTGGGTATCCTGGCCGGTGACTACCTCAAGGAAACCAGCGATATGAATGTCAATCTGGTGGCCGTGGGTCTGCTGTACCGTTACGGTTATTTCACCCAGATGCTTTCCGCCTATGGTGACCAGGTGTCCAAGTACGACGCCCAGGATTTCCTCAAAACCCCCGCCCAGCCTGTGATGGACGAAAACGGCAACTGGATGACCGTGACCGTCGGTTTTCCCGGTCGTCCCCTGCACGCCCGCATCTGGAAAGTGGAAGTGGGCCGTACAGACCTCTTCCTCCTCGATACGGACTATGAGGACAACCTGCCCGAAGACCGTGGCGTCACGCACCACCTCTATGGCGGCGACTGGGAGAATCGTCTCAAACAAGAACTCTTGCTCGGCGTCGGCGGTATCCGCGCCCTGCGCAAACTCGGTCTCAACCCCCAGGTCTATCACTGCAACGAAGGCCACGCGGCTTTCATCGGCCTGGAGCGTATGAACGAATACATCAACAAAGAAGGCCTCAACTTCGATGAGGCCCTCGAAGTGGTGCGCGCCTCCTCCCTCTTTACCACGCACACCCCCGTTCCTGCCGGTCACGACGCTTTTGAAGACGGCTTGCTCGGCAAGTATATCGGTCATTATCCCCATCGCCTCGGCGTAGACTGGGAGACGATGATGAGCCTGGGCAAAATCAATCCCTACGACCGCAACGAGAAATTCTCTATGTCCATCCTGGCGGCCAACATTTCGCAGGAAGTCAATGGCGTGAGCTGGCTCCACGGCGAGGTGAGCAAGGAAATCCTCAACAAGATGTGGCCGGGCTACCTCAAAGACGAGTTGCACGTGAGTTATGTCACCAACGGTGTCCACTATCCCACCTGGTGCGCTCCCGAATGGAAAGTAGTCCACGAGAAAGTCTTTGGGGATGATTTCAAGACCCACCACTATGACAAGTCTTGCTTCGACGGCATCTACAAAGTGTCCGACGAGAAGGTTTGGAATGTGCGTACGATTCTCAAGACCAAGTTGATTGAAAATATCAAAGAGCGCCTGAGCGACCCTATCGCCGCCAGCCACTATTCTCCCCGTCAGGTGGTGACCATCAAGGATACCCTCCGCGACGACGTACTGACCATCGGTTTCGCCCGCCGCTTCGCGACCTACAAACGCGCTCATTTGTTGTTCCGCGACCTCGACCGTCTGGCCGAAATCGTCAACAATCCCGAGCGTCCGGTCCAGTTCATCTTCGCCGGCAAGGCCCATCCCGCCGACAAGGCCGGTCAGGACCTCATCAAGCGCATTGTGGAAATCTCCAAGCAGGACCGTTTCATCGGCAAGATTATTTTTGTTCCCAACTATGACATTACCCTTGCCAAGAAATTGGTCCAGGGTGTGGATGTGTGGATGAACAACCCGACCCGTCCCCTCGAGGCTTCCGGTACTTCCGGAGAAAAGGCTTCGATGAACGGTGTGATGCACTTCTCCGTGCTCGACGGCTGGTGGGTGGAAGGCTACAAGAAAGGCGCCGGCTGGGCCCTTCCGATGGAGCGCACCTACGATGACCAGAACTATCAGGACGAACTTGACGCCGCCACCATTTACGGTATCATCGAAAACGAGATCGCTCCGGCTTTCTACAATGTCAGCAAGTCCACGGGCCGCAGCGAAGAGTGGATTGAGTTCATCAAGAACACCATCGCCCAGGTCGCCTGCAACTTTACAACCAACCGTATGTTGACGGACTATGTCAACCAGTATTATGATCCCGAGTCTGTCCGCGTGAGCAAGTTGTGCGAGAATAATTACGCCGAGGCCAAAGTTATCGCCGACTGGAAGCGTCATATGCGCGCCGAGTGGTCCGGTATCGAAGTGCTTTCCGTCAACAGGCCGGACAGCACGATTGACTGGGAGACGAAGGAAGATTCCGGCGCCTGCCTGGCCGAAGTCGTGTTGAATCTGCGCAATGTCAAGCCCGAGGAAATCGGTATCGAGTTGCTGATTGCCAGCACTAACCGCAAGGGTAACTACCACATTGACGAGAAATGCGAACTTCAGGTGGTGTCCAACGAGCCGGGCCGCACGGTGTATCGCGCTTCGATGCAGCCGTCCCGCGCCGGTTTCTACCAGGTGGCCTTGCGTATGTACGCCAAGCATCCTTTGATGCCCCATCGTCAGGACTTTGAACTGGTCAGATGGTTGTAGCCACCGGATTCTTTGACGGCGTCCATCTGGGACACCGTTTTCTGATTGACAAATTGATTGGTGAGGCTCACAGGCGTGGAACGCAGAGCCTCATCGTCACTTTTTGGCCCCATCCCCGCAATGTCTTGCAGAACGAGGCCCGGGATTTCCGTCTGCTGAGTTCGATGCAGGAGAAAAAGGCGCTGCTGATGGAAATGGGCGTAGACCGGGTGGAAGTCCTGGAGTTTTCCCGCGCCTTCAGCAGTCTGACGATGCGCGAGTATATCCGTCAGGTGCTCATCGGGCGTTTCGGGGCGAAATGCCTGGTCTTGGGCTACGACAACCGGATGGGATGCGATTGCCATAACACTGACGAATTGGCGGACATTGCCCGCGAAGAAGGACTGGACGTGGTCCGTGTGGGTGTAGTCAAATCCGGGCGCCTTGAGCGTAGGGATGCGAATACGGGTTCCATCAGTTCTACCCGTATCCGCAATGCCCTGGCGGAAGGCCGGGTGGAGGATGCCGCTTCGATGCTGGGCCGCCCGTACAGCCTGCACGGGGTAGTCGTCGCCGGCAACCGCCTGGGCCGCACCATCGGTTTCCCCACCGCCAATATGCAACTCTACGAGCCCCTGAAAGTCATCCCCGCCCCCGGCGTCTATGCTGTTTATGTAAACATCCCCTTCGGGGACAAAGACTTCCAAGGGATGTGCAATATCGGCTATCGCCCGACCGTCGGCCCCTCCAACGCCCTCACCATCGAGACCCACATCCTTGATTTTGACGAAGACATCTATGGTCTCGACATCCATATTCACTTTTACAAACGCATTCGCGAAGAGCGCAAATTCGACTCCTTGTCCGCTCTCGCCGACCAACTCAAAGCCGACCGCGAACAGGTTCGCCACACACTTGCCCGGCTATGAGGCGTGTGGGGCTCATAGCGCTGTTGTTGCTGTTGTGCTGCGGGGCACAGGCGCAGTATGTCATCGGCATCCGTGATGACGGTTCGCAAGCCACGGTCCCATATTCCTTTGATACGGACATCCGCTCCATCCGTCAGAACGCTTTCCCGAATTTCAACAGCCCCTATGGGGATTATATCCAATATGCACCGTTGGCCTTGATTCCGATTCTGAAGGCCTGCGGGGTACCTACGCGCAACAGTTGGGGACGCCTGACCAGCGCGGCGGCGTTCTGCACCCTTTTTTCCGGCGGGACCTCCTGGGGCCTGAAGCATTGGGTGCATCGGGAGCGGCCCAACCAGGCGGACGACCGTTCTTTTCCTTCCGGGCATACCATTCTGGCCTTTTCTGCCGCCCACGTGCTGCATAAGGAATACGGGTGGTACAGCCCTTGGATCAGTATCGCCGGCTACACCGTAGCCCTTTCTACGGTGGTACAGCGCCAGGCGACCGATGCCCATTGGATGAGCGATACCTTTGCGGGGGCCGTCCTGGCCATCGGCTGCGTGGAGCTGGGCTATTTTCTCAATGACCTCATCTGGCGCGACAAGGGGAGATGCAAGAAATTCGACCCCCACGCCCACTATCACTATGAGCCGGAAGCGCAGGACTATTATACCATCGAGTGGCTCTATGGCCGTCGTTTTATGTGCGGGACGCAGGATAATATTGACCAGTCTGTCACCCCTTGGCGCGGCGGCTTTGTCGCCTTGCAGGCCGAACTTCCCTGGACGCGGGGAGCCCTGGGCAGCACGATGCCCGGCGCGGAAGGAACCATTGCGATGAATTCCGGCATCAAGGCCCGTCTGGGCGCCGGTTCTCTCACTCATAAGGACGGTTCGTCCTACAACACCTATCATTTGATGGTGGGCGGTTATTGGACCCTGGCTTTCACCGACTGGTTTGAAGCAGAAGCCTACCCGATGCTGGGCGCCGCCTGGAACGCCCAGGGCGTAGGGCTTGATGCCGACCTGGGCCTGAGCGCCAACTTCATTACCGGCGGAGCGTTCAAACTCAAACTCTTTGCGGAGTTTGAGGCGTTTAAGGTACAAAAAAGCTCGCCGTTCTGGGCGAGCTTCTTGCTGGGTTATAGCGCAGGATTCTATTTCTAGAATTCTTTACTTCTTGGAGTCTTTCTTGGCAACGGCGCGCTCGGTGTCGAACATCACGGGCGTACCGATGAAGATGGAAGCGTAGGTACCGATGATGATACCGAGGATGAGGGCGACTGCCAGACCGCGGATGGTTTCCCCGCCGAATATGGCGATGGAAAGCATCGTCACCAAGGTCGTGAGGGAGGTGTTCATCGTACGGGACAGGGTCGCGTTGAGGGCCTCGTTGACCACACCGCTGAACTCGGCCTTCGGATGCAGGCCCTTGTACTCACGGATACGGTCGAAGATAACCACGTTATCGTTGATGGCGTAACCGATGATGGTCAGGATGGCCGCGATAAAGGTGGAGTCCACATCAAGGGTGAACGGCAGGATGCCCGAGAAGAGGGAGAAGAAGCCGATCACGATGATGGCCGTGTGCGCCAGGGAGACCACGCCGCCCAAGCCCCAGGTCCATTTGCGGAAGCGGATGGCGATGTAGGCGAAGATCACGAACAGAGCCAGAATCACGGAAATGACGGCGCTCCGTTTGATGTCGTTGGCGATGGTAGCGCCCACCTTGTCGGAGGAGATGATACCGTTGGGATTCTCCAAGGTCGAGGTGAAGTCGGCCAGCGTCAGGTTCTCATTGCTGAAGAAGCCCTTGAGGGCGGTGTAGAGCATGTTCTCGATTTCGGCATCCACCTCGGAGGAATCCTCTTTATATTTATAAGAGGTAGTAATCTTCATCTGGCTCTCGCCACCGAACTGTTTGACCTCAACGGAAGCGTTCTTGACATTCTCGTCGGCGGCCGCAGCGGCGTTGAAGACTTCCAGCGTAGCGCTACGGACATCTTCGGCCTGGACGGGTTTGTCAAAACGAACCACATAGGTACGGCCGCCCGTGAAGTCCACACCGTAGGTAAAGCCCTTGGTGAAGATGGAGCACAGGGAGACGACGATGAGCAGACCGGAGAAGATATACGCCCACTTGCGGTTCTCGATGAACTTGATGTGCGTATTCTTGAGGAAACCGCGGGTGAAGGAGTTGTCGAAGGTAATGTTCTTGCCTTTCGCAACCCGGCTGTCGAAAATCAGACGAGGGATGAAGATGGAGGAAAGAACGGAGGTGACGATACCGATGATGAGGGTCGTCGCGAAGCCCTTGACCGGACCGGAACCGAAGAAGAAGAGGACGAGACCGGTGAGGAGGGTCGTAATCTGACCGTCGATGATGGCGGAATAAGCGTTGGAGAAACCGTCCTTGACGGCCAGGCCGAGGCCTTTGCCGGTGGCGAGTTCCTCTTTGATACGTTCATAGATAATCACGTTGGCGTCCACGGCCATACCCAGGGTCAACACGAGACCGGCGATACCCGGCAGGGTGAGGACTGCGCCGAAGGAAGCCAGCGTACCGAAGAGCAGGACCACATTGACGAGCAACGCCACATCAGCGACCAGACCGGCGCCTTGGTAGAAGCAAATCATATAGACCAGCACCAGGAGGAAGGCGATGATGAAGGAGATGAGACCGGCGTTGATGGATTCGGCACCCAGGGAAGGACCGACCACCTGCTCTTGAACGATGGTGGCGGGGGCGGGAAGTTTACCGGATTTGAGCACGTTGGCAAGGTCTTCGGCCTCGGTGACGTCGAAGTTGCCGGTGATCTGCGAGCTGCCGCCCGTGATGGCGGAGTTGACGACAGGATAGGAATAGACCATACCGTCAAGCACGATGGCAATCTGGCGGCCGATGTTGTCCTTGGTCATCTGGGCCCAGGTGTTGGCGCCTTCCGCGTTCATCGTCATAGAGACATCGGGGTTGCCGCCTCTGCCGTTGCCAAAGTTGACACGGGCATCGGTGACCGCCTCGCCGTCGAGGGGAGCCTTGCCGTCCACGGTGGTGGACTTGATGGCTACGAGTTCATAGGTGTTGCCGCCGGGGATATACTCGGAGGGCTTGACGCTCCACATCGCTTTGAATTCAGCGGGGAAGAGGGCCTGGACCTGCGGCATCGCCAGGTAACGGTTGACCTTGGCCGTGTCAGAATAGTTGGCATAACCGATGCAGGCACCTTTGCCGAGGCCGCCCTGATAGGAGTTGGGGCTCAAAACGGCGAAGAGGGGATTCTGCTTCTTGAAGTTAGCCAGCGCAGCGGCGTCTTCGCCTTCCAGTTGGGAAGCGAGGGAGTCGGTCGCGGCAACGGGAGCGGCTTCCACTTCACCGGTACCTTCCATATCGGCCAGCAGTTTGTTGGCTTCCGCGAGGAAAGGATAGATCTCGGAATTCTCGTAGGTGGCCCAGAATTCGAGGGAAGCGGTACCCTGGAGGAGTTTACGCACACGCTCGGGCTCTTTGACACCCGGGAGTTCCACGAGGATACGGCCGGTGTTGCCGATCTTCTGGATGCTGGGCTGGGTCACGCCGAAACGGTCGATACGGTTGCGCAGCACGTTGAAGGAGTTGCTGATGGCGCTCTCCGCTTCCTTGCGGATGACGGCGATGACCTGCTCGTCGGTGGATTCGGGATGAACCTTCTCGTGCATCTCATAGGTGCCGAAAATCTCGCTCAGACGACGGCCGTTCGCGTTCTGCTGCCAGGCTTCCCCGAAGAGGGTGATGAAGTCTTTGGGGGAGTTGACGCTGTTTTTCTTCGCGGCCTCGAGGGACGCGAGGAATTCAGGACTGCGGTTGTAGTCGGAGAGGGCTTTGACCAAGTCTTCCAACTGCACCTGCAGCATCACGTTCATACCGCCCTTCAAATCCAGACCGAGGTTGATTTCTTTTTCCTTGACGGACTTGTAAGTATAGGCGAAATACACTTTCTGTGCGGAAACAGAGTCCAGATAATGGGCTTTCGCTTCCTTGCGGATGTCATCCAGGTAGTAAGCCTGGTCGGCTTCGGCCACTTTGGAAAATGCGGCGCTGTCGGCTTGGGCCGCGATAGCCGCCGCTTCGGCCTTGTCATCGGCCTTCCCTTCGACAATTTTGCTGACGAGGGTGAAAGACAATTGCCAGCAGCAGGCCAGAATAAGCAAGACCGCTACCAGTTTGATTGCTCCTTTACTTTGCATAGTTATTCAAATATAAAATTATATAATCCAATAAGGGGTGCAAATTTACAATTTTTTTCTGATTATTCCGCTGAAAAACCGCAGTTTTTAACAAAGATACACAAAAAAAGAGCTGACCCGTAAGGCCAGCTCTATTCGTTGATAAAAAATTCAGATTAGTTGAACTTGGCGAATTCGATGTCCTTGGCGGCGCGGGCGGCGAGCTCGGCGTCGGCAGAGACTTTCTCAAGTTGAGCCTTGACCTCATCGGCATTGCCTTCGCGAGCGGCGATGACAGCGGAGAGGTAAGCGCATTTGGCAGCGCATTTCGGGCAGCAGCCACATTCGCAATCCAGCGCGTTCTTGGCAGCGGAGTAGTTGCCCGTGAGAACAGCGGCCAGAGCGGCGTTGAAGCCTTTCTCACCGGAGAGTTTGGAAGCGGCGGCGCTGTAGTTGCCGTTGAGGATGTCAACGACGGCGGAGTTCTTCTTGGAAGTGGCATTGCCGGAAGCGGCGAAGAAGTTCGCAGCAGCGGTGATGTCATTGTCGGTCAAAGCGAGCACACCATAGAAGTTGTTCACGTCGGCGTCTTTGGCGCATTTGTCAAGTTCGGCCTTGGCAGCAGCCTTGTCACCACTCTTGAAGAGCGCAACGGCGAGGTTGTACTGGGCGCGGGCGCTGGCGAATTTCTCGACGGCCTTGCGGTAGATAGCCACCTTGTCGGCGTCTTTCTCTTTGTTGGCGGCGGCGCGGAGGAGAGCTTCTTCATCAAGCACGTCGATGTTCTCATCCACGAGGGTGGCCAACTCTTCGGCGGTGAAGTTCTTGTTCTCGACGGTCGCGATGAAACGGGCGCGGCGCAGTTCGGGGAGAACTTTCTGGGCGAGGGTCTTGTAAACGGCGGACATGTTCTTGATTTCCTGCTCACGGACGGCGGGATCGCTGTACATAGAGAGCACGCGGAGAATCAGGTCTTTGTCCTCGATGTTGGACTCGGAAACGAGCTCCTGGAAGCCTTCCCAGTCCTGACCGATGCTGCGGACATCACCGGCGGCGACTTCTTTGTCCTTGACGACTTTGCCGAACACCTTGTTGGCGCTGTTGGAACGTTTGTCGGACAGTTTGCTGTTAAGCTCTTCGCCACCGTCGGGAGAAGCGTAAGCAACGACGTCAACACCGGTGATGGTCTTGCGCTCGTTCTCTTTGGCTTCTTTGAGAGCGGCCTGGAAATCTTTCACGTTCTTGGCGCTCAACTGGGAACCGCGGACCTCGGCGGAACCGATGGTGTAGAGAATCTGGGCCTCAGGGTTCTCGAAGAGGACTTCCTGATAGTTGTCGGCTTTGTAGTCGACTTTGCCGCATTTGTTGACCAACATATAGGTCACATTGCAACCGTCAGCAGCTTTCTTGCTGGGGAGGTCGACGGATTGTTTGCCTTTGGAAACGACACCGCGGAGTTCCAAATAGCATTTTTCCATACCCGGCTGGAAATCGAAGGAGAGGTTCTCGGTGACGGTACCGCCGGCGGTGGGGACGACTTTGTAGTTGTCCTGCACTTTCTCGCCCTGGTAGGTGAGCTCGCTGAGCGCGAATTCACCGCCTTCGTACACGACGACAGGGGTAACCTTCAAATAAACATCGGGGAGGAAATAATCGGCGGGATAGGTGACATCGACTTTGACATCGACTTTTCCTGCGACCACTTCAAGGGTCTCGGGCTGGCACGCGACATTCACGTTCTCAGCTTGTTCTGCCATCTTCTTGGGGTTGCTGCAAGCAATCATCGCCAAGCCGAGGAGGGCAGCGGTAAAGAGTTTGATACCTTTCATTATTTTAAAGCTTTAAATGGTTTATATCCACTTTGGGTCTGCAAAGGTAATGAATATTTTGCAAAAAACATATTTTGTCGAAATATTTATTGCTATCTTTGCACAAATTTTAAGGAAAATTCATCAAATGGCCCTCCAAAATATAGACATCAAGAGTATTAAGAACCGTTACGGCATAGTCGGCAACGCTCCGGAACTGGATCTTGCGATTCGCACCGCTTTGAGTGTGGCCAAAACTGACCTGCCAGTGCTGATTATCGGCGAAAGTGGGGTCGGAAAGGATGTCTTTTCCCGGATGATTCACGATTTCAGTTCCCGCAAGAGCCGTAAGTTCCTGCCGGTCAACTGTGGTGCCATCCCGAGCGGGACGGTCAACAGCGAATTGTTCGGCCACGAAAAGGGTTCTTTTACCGGCGCCGTCGACATGCGGAAAGGCTGGTTCGAAGAGGCGGACGGCGGCACGATTTTCCTGGATGAAATAGGGGAACTGCCCAAAGACACCCAGGCCCAACTGCTGCGCGTGCTGCAGCAGGGAGAATTCCTGCGGGTGGGATCGTCCAAGGTGCTTAGGACGGATGTGCGCATCATCGCCGCCACCAATATGGATTTGGGCGTGGCCATCAGCCGCGACAAATTCCGTCTGGATTTGTATTATCGTCTCAATACCATCACCCTTAAAATTCCTGCGTTGCGCGACCGCCCGGATGACATTCCGCTGCTGTTCAGGCAATTCTGCATCGACTTTGCCGAACGCAATAAATACTGCTCGCTGGCGCTGACCAAGGATGCCGAGGCTATGCTCAAGAGGTATCGCTGGCCCGGCAATGTCCGCGAACTGATGAGTGTGGCCAACCGGGTCTGTATGATGGAGTCTTATCCCGTCTCGCCGTCTTCCAATGAAGAACGCATTATGCTGACCAGCGTAGCACTGGCCCGCTATATGCCTTCCGATGAGGGACAGTTCATCCCGGCGGTGGTTGAAAATACGGACAGTGGGTTTTCTGCGAGCGATAAAGAAATGCTGATTCGTTCCCTCTTTTCGCTCAAACAGGAGGTGGAGCAACTTAAGCAGAGTTTGGCGACCCTGAAGGCTGGCGCTTTGCCTTCCGACGCGGGCGTAACTGCCTTGCCCACGTCGCCCGCCGCCTTCGAGGCCGCTTCCGTCGCTCATCAAGAGGAGCCGGAAGAGCAGGTGCAGGAAGAAAGCCCGGAAGTGGATCCGGTCACTTTGAAAGACAAGACTTTCCAATCTATCCGTGAGTCGATGATTCGTAATGGGAACAATCGCAGCAAGGTGGCCAAGGAACTGGGTATTTCCGAGCGTACGGTGTATCGCAAACTGGATAAAATGGCAGAGTTGGGCTTATGGGAGAAAAAATGATATTCCGCGGATGGCTCTGGGTGCTGGCGGCTTTGATGGCCGTTTCCTGCGGCATCTATTCCTTTACCGGCACATCCATCCAGCCCGATGTGCAGTCTGTCGCCATTCATTATTTTGAATACAAGGCCTTGCGCGTCAACCCGGCGCTCAGCAACGACCTCACGGAGGCGATGCGCGACAAATTCCAGAAACTCACACGCCTGGAGCAGGTGGAAGAAAATGGGGATTTGGAACTTTCCGCCGACATTACGGGCTATGATGTCAAGCCTATGGCGGTGACGGCGGGAGAGGTGGCGGCCCAGAACCGCCTGACCGTGACGGTCAAAGCTTATTTTACCAACCACAAGCATAGCGAAGATGACTGGGAGAAATCTTTTTCCGCCTATGCGGACTATGATTCCCAAAATTCGCTGGATGCCGTGGAGGGGACCCTGTGCGAAGAGATTATTGAAAAATTGGTCGAAGATATTTTCAACGCGGCCGTAGCCAATTGGTAATCCGATGGAAAAACAAGTGGACAAACTCAGCCTCGGGCAACTTTCGGGCCTGGTGAACAGCTATCCCTGGTTCGCCGCCGCCCGGATGGAGTTGGCCCGGCGCCTGGTCGCCGAGGGCGGTTGGTCTCGTGAGGAACTGTCCCGCCTGCTGATGCACATTGCAGACCCCGTCCTCCTGCGTCCTTTCGTTTTGCCGCTGCTGTCCGCGTCAATGCCGGCCCCTTCCGTCTCCGTTCCGGAAAAGCCCCGTCGAGTGCCCGGCGGTGATTTCTTTACGCGCGAAGAATATGAAAAGGTCAAGCGGGACGATGACTATCTGTTCCGGCAGCCTTCCGACGCCCCCGTTCGCAAGGATTCCGAGAAGGAAGCGGCGGAAGCGCTTTCCCTGGAATTCGTGACCGAAACCCTGGCGCAAATCTATGCTTCGCAAGGCTATTTCAGCCAGGCAAAAGAGATTTATGAGAAACTAATTTTGGCATATCCCGAAAAAAGTGCTTACTTTGCATCCCTTATCGAAAAATTAAAAAGTTAAGATATGAACACCTTATTTATTATTCTTACGGTCATTGCGCTGATTGCCAGCGTTTTGCTTACCCTCGTCGTGTTGCTCCAGAACGGAAAAGGCGGCGGACTGGCCAGCAACTTCACGGCCGGCAACCAGACTTTCGGCGTCCGTCAGACTGCTGACATCCTCGAAAAAATCACTTGGGGCCTGGTGGTTGTCATTTTCGTCATCACGATTATCGCTTCTTTTACGACCGGCAAATCCGGCAAATCCGGCGAAGACATCACCAACGATGTAGAGAATATCTCTTCCAGCCAACTCCCTGAGTTCGAGGCGCCCAGCACGCCGGCTGAAGGGGACGCCCTTACGCTGCCCGCTGACGGCGAAGCGACGACTCCCGCCGAGTAATCCGCTTCTTCCTTTTTGTTCGATTCCACACGGAGAGGCTGACAAATTGTCAGTCTTTTTCCGTGTGGAATATCTTTTGACCTGTTCCGTTTCTGAGTGCCGTCCTTTTGAAGGGGACGGGGCTTGAATGAGTGAAATAAAAGGAAAAAGATATGGAAAACAAATTGGAAAACTTGCAAAAATTTGCCGTGAACCTCTGTGAGAGGGCTTCACAGGGCAAACTGGATCCGGTCATCGGACGAGATGACGAGATTCGCCGCGTTCTTCAGATTCTGTCCCGAAGAACCAAAAACAACCCCATCCTCGTCGGGGAACCCGGCGTGGGTAAGACGGCCATCAGCGAGGGCATTGCCCAGAAAATCGTCGACGGCCAGGTTCCCGAGAACCTGAAAAGCAAACGCATCTATTCCCTGGACCTGGGAGCCCTGATTGCGGGCGCCAAGTACCAGGGCGAGTTTGAGGAGAGGCTCAAAGGCGTGGTCAAGGAGGTCGTGGAAAGTGACGGACAGATTATTCTGTTCATCGATGAAATCCACACCCTGGTCGGGGCGGGCCGCAGTTCAGGTGCGATGGATGCCTCCAACATTTTGAAACCGGCGCTGGCCCGGGGTGAACTGCGGACCATCGGTTCCACTACCCTTGACGAGTACCAGAAATACTTTGAAAGCGACAAGGCCCTGGAACGTCGTTTCCAGATGGTGATGGTGGATGAGCCTTCGCCCGAAGAGAGCATCGCCATTATGCGAGGCCTGAAAGAGCGTTACGAGAATCACCACAAGGTGCGCATCGAGGACGATGCCCTGATTGCCGCCGTGGAACTCTCACACCGTTACATCACCTCCCGTTTCCTGCCCGACAAGGCCATCGACCTGGTGGACGAAGCCGCCTCCAAACTGCGTCTGGAGATGAATTCCGTGCCGGAACCCATCGCCGAACTGGAGAGCGCCATCCGTCAGAAGGAAATCGAGAAGGCGGCTGTCAAGCGCGAAGGCGTGAGCGCCAAGCAGGACAAAATCGATAACGAGTTGAAAGACCTGCGCGAGCGCAAGGATGCCTTGATGAAACGTTGGAACGAGGAAAAAGAGATTGTGACCGGCCTGCAGAAAGCCCGCCAGTCGATGGAAGATATGCAACTGGAAGCCAAGAACGCCGAGCGTCAGGGCGATTATGGCAAGGTGGCGGAAATCCGTTACGGCCGTCTGGCTCAGGTCCAGAAGCAAATCGAAGACCTCACCGAGAAGCAGAAAAGCATCAAGGACCCGATTATCACCGAGGCCGTCACGCCCGAGGATATCGCCGAAGTCGTCGCCAAGTGGACGGGCATTCCCGTGAGCAAGATGCTGGAAAGCGAGAAGGACAAACTGCTGAAAATGGAGGAGCAGTTGCACAAGCGCGTGGTCGGCCAGAATGAGGCCATCGCCGCCGTGAGCAACGCCGTCCGCCGCAGCCGTGCCGGCCTGCAGAACGAGAAAAGGCCTATCGGTTCCTTCCTCTTTATGGGTTCTACCGGTGTGGGTAAGACCGAATTGGCCAAGGCCCTGGCGGAGTTTCTGTTCAACGACGAGAATATGATCACGCGTATCGATATGAGCGAGTACCAGGAACGGCATTCCGTCAGCCGGCTGGTCGGCGCGCCTCCGGGATATGTGGGCTACGATGAAGGCGGTCAGTTGACCGAAGCCGTGCGCCGCAAACCCTATTCCGTGGTGTTGCTGGACGAGATTGAAAAGGCCCATCCGGATGTGTTCAACATTCTCCTGCAGGTGCTGGACGACGGTCGTCTGACCGACAACAAGGGCCGGACCGTGGATTTCAAGAACACCATCCTGATTATGACCTCCAACCTGAAGGAAGAGGAACTCAAGGCTGCGATGCGTCCCGAATTCCTCAACCGTATCGACGAGATCATCACCTTCTCCGCCTTGACCAAACAGGATATCCTGGAGATTCTGCACATTCAGGAAGCGGACCTGGCGCGCAAGCTGGACGAAAGCGGTATCCGCATCGTGTTCACCGACGCATTCGACGAATACCTGAGCGACAAGGGCTACGACCCGCAGTACGGCGCCCGTCCCATCAAGCGGCTGCTCCAGCGCGAACTCATCAACCAGATTGCGACCGCCCTGCTGGATGGCAGCGTCCACCGAGACAGTGTCATCACCGTCACAATGCAGAACGGAGAAATCAAACTTTCATAAAAATCGCCCGGCTCGACCGGGCTTTTTTTGTGAATAGGTGAATAATTGGGTGGGTATTATAGAATTTCTATTATAGGATTTCTATAATTGAAAAATTTACCTATATTTGCAAAAAAATTATGATGAATCCCTTTTATATCACCGGCGATATCCCCGACAAGTATTTCTGTGACCGGGAAAAAGAAACGGAATGGTTGCTGAATAAAGTCAAAAACAGGGCGCACATCCTATTGACCTCTCCCCGTAGGATGGGGAAAACGCAGCTCATCTATCATCTTTATGAAACACCCGAAGTCAAGAATCAGTATTACACATTTTACACGGATATTTTCCCCACAACCAGTCTGCACGAAATGGTACTGCTATTAAGCAAAGAAATCTATCGTGTACTTGTCCCAAGGGGGAAAGCCGCCCTTGACAGATTCCTGGCATCGCTACACTCGTTGAAAGGAAGTTTTGGGTACGACCCCGTAACGGGCGCACCCTCCTTCGATGTAAAACTCGGAGATATCCATTCACCGGCATTGACTCTGGAGGAAATTTTCAACTATCTGGAAAATGCTGATCGACCTTGCATCTTTGCCATTGACGAATTCCAACAGATCACCCATTTCCCTGAGAAAAATGTCGAGGCACTTCTTCGCTCCTATGTACAACACACCAACAACTGTCTGTTTATCTACGCTGGAAGTAACAGGCACATCTTGGAAAATATGTTTCATTCCCCGGCAAAGCCGTTCTACAACAGCACGGAGCAGCTCTATCTGGATCGGATTCCACGGGAGAAATACATATCTTTTGCACAAAGAATGTTTTCCGAGGGAGGCATTACCCTATCAATTGAAGCTGCCACTTATGCATACGACACATTCGAGGGTCACACTTACTATGTGCACAACCTTTTCCACAACGCTTTCTCATTCGCTCAAGGAAAGAAAATCATTTCTGTTGATGATATGAAAAGCGTCTTGCTAAACTTGCTCGAAGAAAAAAGACACAGTTTCTCCTCGCTGATGAATCAATTGAACTACCAGCAAAAGGAAATCATCATCGCCCTCGCAAAAGACGGAAAGGCAACAGGACTGACTTCGGCAGCCTTTATCAAAAAACACGCACTCAAATCACCCAGCTCGGTTCAATTTGCCATCTCTACGCTCTTGGACAAACAAATCGTCACCTACGAAAACGAGGGGCGTTCAAAATGGTTTATGATCTCCGACAGGTTCCTATCGGAATGGATTCGGAATACCTATTAGCGTGACTCGCGACCGGGCTTTTTTGTTTTATTTCTCCACTTTCCAGCCTTCGAGGCGGCGGTTTTGGGTGGAGAAGTTAGCCCCTATCTTGAAAACCTTGCGGCCGTCGGCCTGGAAGGGCCAGTCGTAACCCTTTTGATCAATTTGGTCCAAGGCGTCGTCAGGGTTCTGGTCGCGCTTGAGTTCAATGATATAGACGTATTGATTTGTCTGGATGAGCACGTCGATGCGGCCGTTGGAGGTGGCTTTTTCTACCTCGACATATTCTCCCATCAACTCAAGAATGATATACATCGCATATTGGAAATCCTTCTCGGAGTCACCTTGAATCTGGTAACTTGTTTTTGCGAACAGGGCTTCCAGTCTTTGCATAAAACCCTCGGCATTTCCGCTTCGGATGTCACGAAGCATTTTTGAAACCAACATCATTCCGGATGCTGTCCGTGAGGGCGTGTAGTATCTGACCAGGTAGTTCAAGAACCCGTGCTTGACTTCTCGGTTAGGGAAGCCGAGGTGATAACTGCCAAACTCCTTGTCATATCCTTTAATGGTAAGGTAGCCGCTTTGGTACAGCAAGGGTATCGGATTGTGATAGACCGTATCGACATCCATCAAAGAAGGCGCGTCTATCTCCTCGTCAGATAAGCGTGTGACATCATAATCGGTATCTTTCATTACCTGTACCAAAAAAGATGGCGTCCCGGTTTCAAACCAATAATCGTTAAACTTCAATGAGTCAAAGGCATTGAGCAGGCTGAAAGGATTGTACATTCCCGGGGCGTTTTCGCAGAAATGATACCCGTCGTACATCTGCGCGAGGCGCTCGTAGCACTCCTGCCCGGATAGGTCGTTCGCCTTGGCCAACTCTTTGACGCTCTCGCCGAAATACTTTTTCAAATCCACTTCCGAGATGCCACATATGTCGGCATAGCGGATATCCATCGATATGTCTTTGAGGTTGTTCAGACCGCTGAATACGCTCAACTTGGCCATCTTGGTAACTCCGGTAAGAAAGCCAAATTTGATATAGGCATCCTTCTCCTTCATTACGCTGTAGAAGCCTTGAAGTTGCTTTCGGAAGGTGTCGGCAGCCTCCTCATTGAGCAAGTTGTCAATAATTGGTTTGTCGTACTCATCAATGAGGATTACGACAGGACGGCCCGTTTGGGTACAAGCGGCTTGAATGACATTTCCAAACCGCAAGCCCGGAACATTGGAGCGATTTACAACGCCATACTCTTCCTCCCATTTCATAAGCGCATCGTCCAACACGCTCATCAGAATATCTTCTTTATCGTACGCCTTCCCGCTCAAATCCAATCTAAAAATCGGATACTGAACCCAGTCTTTTTCCAATTCGGCAATGGCGAGGCCGTCGAACAACTCTTTCCTGCCGCTGAAGAAGGCTTCCATCGTAGATACCAGCAGACTTTTGCCAAAACGACGAGGGCGGCTGAGAAAGCAATATCCGCCAGTCTCTGCCATTTTGTAGATCTGCTCAGTCTTGTCCACATAGACGTAGCCGCCCTTGCGGATTTTCTCGAAGTCCTGTATGCCTATTGGATAACGCATCTTTTATATAAAATTAGCCTTATCTGCAAATATAAATCTTTTTTCTAAATGAACGCCATATTAGGGATTTTTGTATCGTCAATTATCTGCGCCAAATTCGCAAAAATGACGCAGAAAATAGTCTTAATGAGGTAGATTCTTTTTTTATAATAAGATCAGAAACAGTGCGGCGGCGAGGGCGGCTCCGGCCAACGGGCCCAGTACGGGAACCCAACTGTAGGACCATCCGCTGTCGCGCTTGCCCGCTATGGGCAGGAGGAAATGGGCCAGACGGGGACTGAGGTCACGGGCGGGGTTCATCGCGTAACCGGTCGTGGCGCCCAGGGACATACCCAGGGACATAATCACGCAGGTGACGGGGAAGGCGCCAAGGCTTCCCATTCCCGCATTGGCGTTGCCTTCGGTGCCGAGCATCAGAATCAAGAACACCAGCAGGAGGGTGGCCAAGAGTTCCGAGAAGAGATTGGACTTCTTGTTGTCAATGGCCGGCATCGTGCAAAAGCAGCCGAGCATCCCTTCGGGGTTGCCGGCACTGGCGGCGAAATGGTCGCGGTAGAAGGCATAGACCAGCACGGCTCCCGCAAAGCCGCCCAGCATCTGGGCGATGACATAACCCAGCACTTCGCCCCACGCGAATTTGCCGGCAATGGCCAGACCGAGGGTGACGGCCGGGTTGAGGTGGGCGCCGGAATACGGCCCGGCAATCAGCACGCCGCACATAACGGCAAAACCCCATCCGAGGGTAATGACCACCCAGCCGGCCCCTTGGGCCTTTGATTTCTCAAGGGTGCAGGCGGCGCAGACGCCGTCTCCCAGCAGGACCAGCACGAGCGTCCCGATAAATTCAAAAACACATTTGGTAAATAAAGATATCATAGTCTTACAAGTTGTTGATGGTTCGTTTGATGGCGTCTGCCCAACCGGCTTTGAGTTCCTGCACTTTTTCGGCGGAAGCCAGCGGGGAGAAGGTCTTGTCCGCCTTCCATTGCCGCTTGATGTCGTCCAGGCTCTTCCAATAGCCGACGGCAAGCCCGGCGAGGTAGCAGGCGCCC